>CAVFCJ010000008.1:0-30847 GCA_963620965.1 bacterium | reverse complement strand
CCCTCTGCATTCTTTGAGGGAACCCACGGCGTCCGCTCCGCGTGGGGCAACACTCGGTGCTCGCATAGAAAGGTATCGTCCTCTTGTTATGTCACTCGTTCACGGGCGAAAAAATCCACACTCGCCCGTTCACTTGTACTTTCCGTCAAGCTCGACGCTCGCTACGGTCATCGCCCTGCGATTCCAATTCCGTCTGCGAATTGACACATTCCGTGTACAAGTAGGCTTCGAATAAGTATTCGTTTTATCAATTTTTGCTCTTCTCTTCTATTTTGCGCTTTTCAAGTTCGGCGATGTACAAATCCTCGTCAAACGGAATTTGCACTTCCTTGTGCGTCCAACTCGCAAGATGTATCGCGTTCGAGAAAGTCAATCCGATTATGCCTTGCTCGCCCGGCGCAATGAATTTGTCCGTCTTTTTGAGCAGATAATCGGTGTAATTTTTGATGATTCCGATGTGTTGCGGCGGATACTTTGTGAAGTTGAGATAGTGTCCTACGCCGCGATATTTGTATTTTTTGGTTTTGGGTTTGCCCATAAAAACTGTGTTGTGCTCGGAAAATACGGGTTCGAGTTCCGCATTTTGCGTGAACACAAGTTTGCCGTTTTCGATGACGATTTTGCCGCCCTCACCCGTGATTTCGAGACGGTTCGTACCGGGGGCGTCGTGTGTCGATGTGATAAACACGCCCGTTGCACCGTTTGCAAACTTGCAATACGCCGTCACGTCGTTTTCGACGCTTATGTCGCGGCCCACCGTGGATGCCGTTGCCGTAACGGACACGGGAAGCCCTGCAAGCCAAGTGAACAAGTCGAGTTGGTGAGGACATTGATTGAGCAGCACGCCGCCGCCTTCGCCCCACCAAGTGCCACGCCAACCGCCTTGCGCGTAGTATGCGCGCGGACGATACCAATTGGTGATAATCCAAACGATTCTCGTGATTTTGCCGAGTTTGCCGCTGTCGATAATCTCTTTTGCTTTGATGTAAAGCGGATTTGTGCGCTGATTGAACATCATTCCGAAAAGCAAATCGGGATGTTTTTTTGATTCGGCAATCATTTCGCGCACTTGCTTCGTGTACACGCCTGCAGGTTTGTCGCAAAGCACGTTCAATCCCGCTTTCATCGCGTCGATTGCGATTTGCGGATGGAAATAGTGCGGCGTTTCCACCATAACGACGTCGACAAGTCCCGATTTGAACATATCCTGATAGTTGTCGAACACTTTTACGCCTTTGAGATTTTCCTCTGCGTACTTGCGTCTTTCGGGCGAAATGTCGCAAACGGCGGCGAGGCGCGCGCCCTTTACGAGCCCGTTGAGTTTTGTGAGAATCTTGGTGTACAGCGTGCCTTGCTTGCCTATGCCGACAATGCCGTATCTGACTTCTTTTCTATCCATTATTTCGCCTCCGAAATCAATTTTTTAAGGTTATTGTATTGCCATAGAAAAACGGTTTTCCTCGAAGCGCACGCAAAATAGTTTCTGTCCATCTTCTTGTCGATGAGGCGGAACGCTTTGAAATAGTCCTTCATTGCGAACTTGACGAACGGCACGAAGTAGACGAGCGGTTTCATAACGGCGTACTTGAACGTGTGCGGTTCGAGAGTCATAAATCCTTCGTAACCGCGCACTTTGAGTTGACCGATGATGTATTCGTAATGTCCTTCGCCCGTTCCAACGGGGACTTCGATCTTATAGGTCGAGCAATCCTTGATGTGATAATACACAACAAGGTCTTTAAGCGTATCGAAAGCCTCTTTGGGATTTACGTCGCACTGAATGTAGTTGCTTGCGTCAAAGCACAACACGAAGTCCTCGTCGTTTATGGCGTTGTAAATTTCAAGCACTCTCGACGGCACGTCGCCGTAAATCTTCTTCTCATTTTCATGCATAAGTTTCACGCCGCTACCCTTGACGATTGCAAGCAATTCCTTGAGCCTCGATATGACTTTCGCACTGCAATCTTCGGGCTTTTTATCGCCGTAAAAGAAAGAGAAAATGCGGATGTATTCGCACTGCATAAGTTGTGCGACTTTGACAAGTTCGACAAGTTGCTTCTTCTGTTTTGCAAAGCCTTCCTCATCGTCGATTCCGACCTTTCCTATCGGCGAACCTATGGACGAAAACTTGATTCCCTCTTTTTTGAGAGTGGGATAAACGTCCTTTTCGAATTCCTCGAAAGTATAGTCGGCGATGTTTTTTGAGTCGATGTTTCTCGGACACATATAATGCTCGCCGAGCTCGTGCAAAACCGCGATTTGCTTGGATAAACTGCCGCTTATCTCGTCATAAAACCCCGATATAGTGATTTTGCCCATATTTTTAACCTCTCGTTTTTATTCGTTCCGATTTGCGATTTCCGATTGTTTTCGACAATCGCGTTTCATTTTATTTCTTTTTATTTTCGTTAATCGTTGCGCTTATCTTTGCACTCTGCCGCTTGCGTTGCCTCTTGCAAGAGCAAGCACTTCGTCTTTGGTGACCATATTGTAGTCGCCCTCTATCGAGTGTTTAAGGCAACTTGCCGCGAGCGCAAACTCGATTGCGTCTTGCGCGCCGAAGTCGCTCAAAAGCGCGTAAATGAGTCCTGCGCCGAAACTGTCGCCGCCGCCCACTCTGTCAACGATGTGCATATGATATTTCTTGCCGAAGAACGGACGGTTTGCAACGTACAGCATACCCGACCAGTTGTTGTCGCTTGCGCTCAAACTCTCACGTAAAGTGATTGCAACCGCCTTGAATCCGAATCTGTCCGTGAGTTGCTTCGCAACCGAAACGTAGCCTTCTTCGTCGAGTTTGCCCGAATTTATATCCGTGTTTTCCGCTTCGATTCCGAAAACGTCCTTTGCGTCTTCCTCGTTTGCAATGCACACGTCAACGTGTTTGAGCACGTCGCTCATAACCGCGCACGCCTTTTCGCTCGTCCAAAGTTTTTTGCGGAAATTGAGGTCGCAAGACACCGTAAGTCCGTTTTCCTTTGCCGCCTTGACCGCTTCGAGCGTAATCTTTGCCATATCGTCGGAAAGCGCTGGGGTTATGCCCGTAAAGTGAAACCAGTCCGCACCCGAAAAGATGTCGTCCCAATCGAAATCGTCCTCGCTCGCCGTCGCAATCGAGGAATACTTGCGGTCGTATATAACCTTGCTCGGACGCTGACTCGCGCCCTTTTCGCAATAGTATATGCCCACTCTGTCGCCGCCTCTGACGATTTTGGATGTGTCAACGCCGAACTTGCGCAAGGAATTCACCGCGCTTTGTCCTATCTCGTGCGTGGGAAGTTTGGTGACGAAACAAGCGTCCACGCCGAAATTTGCAAGCGATACGGCAACGTTTGCTTCCGCGCCGCCGAAGGTCGCTTCAAGTCTGTCGCTTTGCACGAAACGCAAATAGTTTTCGGGCGCAAGCCTCAACATAAGTTCACCGAAAGTCACAACTCGCATATCTTTACAATCTCCTTGCAATTATTTACGATATCCCCTTTCATCATAAAAGAGCCGCCGACGGCGTACACCTTGTCGAAGTCGAGGTATTCTTTGAGATTCGTCAAATCAACGCCGCCAGTCGGGATAAACTTGATTTGAGGAAAAGGGGCGGCAAGCGCTTTCATCGCTTTGAGTCCGCCGTACACGCCTGCGGGGAAAAATTTGACGACTGTAAGTCCGTAAGACAACGCTCGCATAATCTCGGTGGGCGTTACGCAACCGGGATAATACGGCACTTCGTTTGCAATGCAAAATTCGGC
Source organism: bacterium (assembly GCA_963620965.1). Classification (GTDB taxonomy): domain Bacteria; phylum Bacillota; class Clostridia; order Christensenellales; family CAG-917; genus CAG-475. The sequence continues at coordinate 27,104 of CAVFCJ010000008.1, read as the reverse complement.
GACTTCATCGGAAAAACCAGGCGAAACGATAAATTTTGCACCCGCTTTCACCGCTCTTTCGACTTGCTCGCGGTTGATGACCGTGCCTGCCCCGATGTTCATATCGGGAAACTCACTCGCGCCGATTTTTATCGCTTGCTCGGCGCACACCGTGCGGAAGGTGATTTCCGCGCAGTTTATTCCGCCTTCTCGCAAAGCGGACAACGTTTTTATCGTGTCGCTAACGTCGTTTATCACGACGACGGGAATTACGCTTTTCATTTTACACCCCGCTGTATGCCGAAAAACCGCCGTCAATCGGAATGACCGTACCCGTCACGAAACCGCTCGATTTGTCATCGGCAAGCCACAAAAGACAGCCGATGAGGTCGCTTATTTCGCCGAATTTTTTCATAGGCGTTGCGTTGAGGATTTTGCCCGTTCTCGCAGTCGGCGTGCCGTCCTCGTTGAAGAGCAACGTTCTGTTCTGATTCGTCACGAAAAATCCCGGGGCGATTGCGTTGCAACGGATTTTGCAAGGCGCAAAATGCACCGCAAGCCATTCGGTAAAGTTGGATATGCCCGCCTTTGCCGCACTGTACGCAGGGATTTTGGTGAGAGGTCTGAAAGCGTTCATCGACGAAATATTGATTATATTTCCGCCCGTGCCGACCATATCTTTTGCAAACACCTGCGTCACCAAAAACGCCGACGTAATGTTGAGGTCGAACACGAATTTAAGTCCGCTTTCTTCGAGTGCGAAAAAGTCTTTTGCGCCTTGAAGGTCGGGAGTCATGGTTTCGTTGTCGGTGGTGGCTTTGGGATTGTTGCCGCCTGCGCCATTGATGAGGAAGTTAACTTTGCCGAACTTAAATTCGATTTCGTTTTTCGCTCTGAAAATATCCGCTTTGTCAAGGCAGTTGCACTTGACGGCGTACGCGTTTTCGCCTATTTGGTCGGCGACGTTCTTTGCCGCGTCGTAGTTGATGTCCAAGAGCGCGACTTTTGCGCCGCACTGTGCGAGCGCGCGCGCAAATTCCGAACATATGACGCCACCTGCGCCCGTGATTGCAACGATTTTGTCACTCAAATCCACTTTGAAAGGAACACTCATTTTTTCTTCTCCTTCATATCCTTTTCTATTGCCTCGAACAGACCGCCGAGATAGCACGCGCCCATTGCTCTGTCAAAAAGGCCGTAGCCGGGTTTTGCGTCCTCGCCCCACACGTTTCTGCCGTGATCGGGACGGACGTAACCGTCAAAGCCGCCCTCGACGAGAGATTTGACAATCGCATACACGGCGACGTTGCCGCAATCGGTGCGGTGTCCGTTTTCGTAAAAATTGATTTCGCCGTCGTATTTGAGTTGGCGAAGGTGCGCAAAATATATGCGATTTGCATACTTTTTCGCCATTTTCGGAAGGTCGTTGAATCTGCCTGCGCCGAGACTTCCGGTGCAGAAAGTTATGCCGTTGTGCATATTCGGCACGGCGGCGAACAATCTGTCGTAATCGTCCTCTTTGCATATGATTCTCGGCAGTCCGAACATATCCCACGGCGGGTCGTCGGGATGAATCGCCATATTGACGTCCGCCTCGTCGCACGCGGGCATTATCGCGTTGAGGAAGTATACGAGATTGTCAAACAACTTTTCATGAGTCATACCCTCGTATTCTTTCAAAAGCGCGTTGAGTTCGTCTTGCGAATAACTCTCGTCCCAACCGGGAAGATGCAAATTTTTCGGGTCGAGCGAAAGCAGTTTTTCGTGGTCGTACGCAAGCGACGTCGCCCCGTCTTTATGCTTGAAATAAAGGTCCGTGCGCAGCCAGTCGAACACGGGCATAAAGTTGTAGCATATGCACTTCACGCCCACTTTCCCGCAATTAATGATATTTTGTTTGTATGCCTCGATATATTTGTCGCGCGTGGGTTTGCCGAGTTTTATGTCCTCGTGAACGGGCACGGATTCGATAACTTCCATTTCGAGTCCGTGTTCGTTTGAAAGTTTTTTTAGACGTTCGAGTTTTTCGACGTTCCAAACCTCGCCTACGGGCGTGTCGTACACGGCGGTAACCACACCGCTCATACCCTGTATCTGCTTGATGTAGTCGAGGGGTATCGAGTCTTTTTCGCCGTACCAGCGGAAAGTCATTTTCATAAAGCAAGCACCTCTTTAACGTTGTTGTAGGCAATATCTTTTGCAAGCGCAACCGCACCGCTACCGTCGTATTCGCCATTTTGCACCTTGTCTGCGATAAAGGAGGAAAGTATGCGGCGATAGAAATCGAAACGAACGTAGGAACTGAACGAACGGCTGTCGGTGAGCATACCGAGATTCGTGCCGAGTACGGCATATTCGGACACCGTTTCGAGTTGGCGTTTTATGCCCTCCACCGTGTCGTTGAACCACCAAGCCGCGCCCACTCTCACGTTTCTGAACGCGCCCGATATTGCGCATACCGCTCTAAGGCAAGCGTCGTTGAGCGGATAAAGCACGATTTGCGGAAGCGAACCGAGTTTCGTATTCATTTTGTCCAAAAGTTTTGCGAGTTTGTCGGTTGCGATATAATCCCTGAAAACGTCGAAGCCGCTATCTCTGCCAATCGTCGAAAAAGCGGTCGAATTGATGTTTCTGAACGTGCCGAAATGAAGTTGCAAAACGATGTTTTTCTCGTAGCACTTTTCAATCAGCCATTCGAGATTTTCGGTGTTTTCGAAATCGTCAAAGCCGTGGTCTGCTATTTTGCAACCTTTTGAAATGAAATAATCGAGCCTATGCGACAATTCTTCCTTGCTTACGTTTTCCGCAAAGCATCTGTCGGGACGGAAGGTCGGGCGCACTTTTACGCCGTTTATATCGCCGTGATTTTCAAGCGCGGAAAACGGGTCGTCCGTCGTCGCGATATACTCGACTTTGAATTTTTCAAGAAGTTTGGATACGCTCAAATCTTTCAAAACTGCGTTTGCTTTGTCGTAAATCTCGCCCGCCGTGTCCTTGTTGAGCGGCGTATCGATGCCGAAAATATCGACGAGTTCCATATGCGACCAGTAGTAAAGCGGATTGCCAATGAGTTTGGGCATAATCTCTGCGTACTTGAAGAACTTTTCCTTAAAGGATTTACCGCCCGTGATATATTCCTCGTTCACGCCACAAAGTCGCATAGTGCGCCACTTGTAGTGATCGCCTGCAAGCCACAATTCGCCAATGTCCGAAAAACGCTTGTCATCTCTTATCTCTTTGTCGCTCAAATGGCAATGATAATCGATGATAGGCAAATCTTTGATTTGATTGTAAATACGCTCAGCCTCTTTTGAGGAAAGCAAAAGATTTTTATCGAAAAATCCCATAATGCCACCTTCTTATATGAATCATTTTATCACCCAATTTTTGCATAGTAAACACCAATTTTTGCTATAAGACTTGCAAATCTTGCTGTTTTGGGCTATTATCGTCGTATGAGTGGCAATTACGAAAATCAACTAATGAGCAAACCGACGTACGAGGTGCATTACAAGGTGGACAAGGATTTCAAAACCGTCCAGATGCATTCGCACGATTTTTTCGAGGTTTACTGCTTTTTGAGAGGCTCGGCAAGTTACATAATCGAGGACTGTAAGTACACACTGCTTTCGGGCGACATTCTGCTCATTCCGCAAGGAAAATTGCACCAACTCGACATAAAGGATTCAGCCGAAACCTACGAAAGATACGTTTTGTGGATAAACTCTAAATACATAAAAAAAATATCCAGCGAGCAAACCGACCTTTGCACCTGCTTCGAGTGCGCCCTCAAAAGCAAGTCGTTCATCATCCGAAACGCTGCGGTTTCGCAAAAAGTACGCCGACTTCTTGAAAGCATAACACTATCAAAAGAGGACAATTTCGGCGCGGACATCGAAAACGAGGAACGCATAAAAACTCTGCTCGTCACCCTCGCGCAATTCTTTTTGCAAAACGACCAAAAGAACTTTTCCTACGGCACGTCCAACGCTTGCGTAAGCCGCGCAATCGACTATATATCCGAAAATATCGACAAAGATTTGTCGCTCGACTCGATTGCGGACGCGCTTTTCGTCAACAAATACTATCTTGCGCACGTTTTCAAGGAGACAACCAACACTTCACCTCACCGCTATATCCTCAAAAAGCGTCTCGTCCTTGCAAAGCAACTTCTCGAAAAAGGTCAGCCGTCAACCGAAGTGTACTCAAAATGCGGCTTTTCCGATTACACGCACTTTTTCCGCGCGTTCAAAAACGAGTACGGCATAACGCCCAAGCAGTTTGTAAAAAGTTTGAGATAAAGTGCGCCGCATTAAACTATTGTATTGCAATCATCTCTCTTGTAGATTTCAAGAACTATTTTTATCGCTTTAGCGGCTTCGTAGGCGTCGATTTCAAACTTCTTGCCGCTTTGAACGCACTCGTAAAAGTTGCGTATCAGTTTCTCGTGTCCGTTGCCGTAGGACATCTTGCCCTGCCACTTTACGTCCTTTTCGTAGTCAACAACTTCACCGTCGATAAGCACTTTGTCGGGAAGCATTTTCAAACTGTGACCGTCGTAGCCGAAAATTATTTCGACGGGCAAATCCGATTGCATGGCGTTGGTTGCGACGAACGTCGCCCTATAATCCTTTCCCGAAAGAATCGCAGTTGCCGTGTCCTCGACCTCTATCACGCCTTGAAGGGATACGTTATCGGTGCTTGCTTCGATATGTTCGGGCATACCGCAAATCCATTGCAAAAGGTCGAGAGTGTGAATCGCTTGATTTATGCACACGCCGCCCCCTTCCGTTGCCTTTTTGCCACGCCACGCACCCGAAGTGTAATACGCCGCGTCACGGTGCCAAAGCACGAGAGCAAGCGCGGATTTTATTTTCTTGTCTTTTAGATATTCCTTTGCAAAAACGCTGGAATTGTTGAATCTGTTTTGGAAGCATACTCCGCAAATTGCCTCCGATTCGTCTTGCGCCTTTTGTATGCGCTCGATGTCTTCGTAGTTTATGCAAAGCGGCTTTTCGCAAAGCACGTTTACGTTGTGTTCGAGGGCGAAAATCGACATATCGGCGTGCAGATAATGCGGCGTGCAGATATGAACGACGTCGATTCCGCCGTCCTCAATCATTCGCTTATAATCCGTATACTTTCTTTCGGCGTCGAACGAGGCGAGTTTGCTCTCGTCAATATCGCAAATTGCGACAATGTTTTCGCCTTGATTTTTCAAAGTGTCGTAATGCACTTTGCCTATAACGCCGAGTCCGATAATAGCACTTTTCATACTTTCACCTGCCGCCAACAAGTATAACACCCGTTTATTTTGCGGTCAACACTCATTTTTGCGCAATACGTTTAAAATTGCACTCTTTTACAACGTTCTTGCGCACTTTTTGGGCATTTTCGCACGATATTCGATTTATGCGCTGTGACTTTTCGCATATTTTGCGACAAAGACGATTTTTCAAATATCATTATCAAACAAAGCCGCAACGCCTTTACAAAGTTCGAATTTGATGTTATTATAATATCAACTGAATAAAATACGGTTTGAAAAGTTGTTATGCTGAGTAGATTTGGACATCGGGTTCGATTCCCGAACAACCGCCATTGCTGTATTTGAAATACACCGAGTTTTTTCGCGCGTTTTTTCATAAGTCAGTAAGTCTGCCGTATTTGAGCGTCGTCAAGGCAAAAACGCGTTCCCGATTTGCCCTATACGCACGCAATGAGGGAATGCACCGAAGGTGCGTTTTTTTGTTTGTTTAACACCGAAAATTTGCACGAAAAGCACTTTGATTTTCACCTTGTCGAAAGCGTAAAACAGTAAAAACAGGCGGTTAGAATCTTGAAAAACCAATTTCGAGATATGTGGCGGTATAGCGAGAATTTAAAAACGAATTCCGCCTTGCAAAGCGTATCGAGATTTTGAAAAAGGAGAATAACCTATGAAAAACAGAAACACGAAGATTTTGTGTTTGGCTCTCGTGCTTGCGCTCGTGCTTACGATTACGCTCGTCGCGTGCAACCCCAAAGACGAAACGCCCACCGACGCTCTCTGCCAAAGCTTGAAAACGTCGCTTAAAAACTATCTTGCAAGCGAAGAATTTGCAACCGCAAAAGCTGCCGTTACAACGCAAGACCGCGTGCCGCTTATGTATTCGAGATACCTCACGGGTAATATCTACACCGACAGCGACGCCGAATCTTTCAAAACCAATTTGCAAAAAATCGACAGCGTTATCGACGGAAGCGGCAATCTTTCCGACGAACTCTACGAAAAAGACGGTTGCCCCCTCTACACCACATACGTTTCCGAATGGGATGGCAACACTTACAAGAGCGGCTGGCAAAGCATCGTGGACTATGCGTACAGTTGGTCGCTTATGTACAATCAATATAAGCAATATTTGTCCGCAGCAAACAAAACGGACGAATCATTTGACGATTACGTCGTCACAATCGTAAACTACCTCAAAGCCGTCGATTCTTCCAACGCATACTACGGCACGGCATACGGCTACGACAAGGCAAGCAGCATCGTTCTCACGCTCGCAAACCTCGCGTACGACCCAAAGAACGCGCCAGTAAGTTACAATGCGCTTCTTTCCTACTACGACACGGACAAGGACGGCAATTTTGCCAAATACGTCGGCAACCCCAACTGGATAGGCTTTACCGGAAGACCCCTCGCAAGCGGCTCGCTTTTGAGAGGCGAGGAAAAATACAGCCTCGTTTATGAAAAAACCATGCAAGGCATCTACCCTTACGACGATACTAAAGCCGACGCATACTACAACTACAAAATCGACGATATGATAAACCTCGACCGCCTATTTGACGACTACGGCAAGGAAATCGTGTCGCAATACGGCTCTATCGGCGATTCGAGATACGGCATTTTGTACGGCTACCTCAACGGAATCGATATGACCAAATACACCAAATCCGTTGACGACGGCAAAACGTATAACGTGCTTCAAAAGTGGGTCGATACCCTCGAAAAAGACTCTGACGGCAACTACGTTCTTGCAGACGGCGTGGATATGGCGGTTGCGATTTGCTACGTTTACGCCACCACGATGGGACTCAACGTTCCCCCGACGCCCGTCGGCTCTTACAGCAGCGCAACGTCCGTCATTTCTCTCGGCTGATTGCAAATCGAAATAACGTAACGTAATCGGCAAAGTCGAAAACAACTTAACTCGGTATGAGGCGCATATGAACACACGCAAAAAGGCTTTATTTGCAGTTATTACGGCGGCAACGCTAATCGTGCTTTGTCTTGCTCTTTTTGCGTGCGACAACGGCGTTTTGGGCGGCGACGAAACCTCCGACGACGCGCAATATGCGGTCGTTGACGGGAAACAACTCTACTTCACTCTCGAACTTCGCAATCCGAGTTCGGAAACGGAGATTTCGGAGGGCGATTCACGCCCACACTCAAAAGCGGACGGCGAGTTGATCGCTTCGTGGCAAATCCCCTGCTACGGCAACACCGCTTACGAGTCTATCGTCAAGTTTTTCGAGGACAGGCAAGACAAGATTTCTTTCCGCCTCTCACAGCACAGATTCTATATGTTTCACGAAGCGACGCTCGAAAACGGCGACATTTACAACCTCGAAAACGCTTATATAAGCGCGGACGGCTCGTATTCCAAATGCGCCAACTTCCAAACTCTGTTCGGCGAGGACGAAACGGCGGGAACGCTTGACGACCTCGAAGTTTTGGTGATAGTATATCAAGGGTGGTTATATTAACCAAAAGGTGTCAAAATGAAAGGTATTTCTTTACAAAAGGCTGAACGCTTGGCAAGAACAAGCGGACTAAAAGGCTGGGTTGCAATGTTCACGTTGCTCGGCATTATGTGCTACGACCAGTTTATTTTGGAGATTCCGTTTGCAAACGTCGTATTCCCCATTTTGGTGATTTGCGCCGCTTGTATGAATCCTGCAAAAAACGCGGTTATGGTAATCGTTTATTCGATTGTTTTCGAACTCAGTTGCATTGCGTGGTTTCCGTCCGAACTCTATAGAGTTCAATGGTGGCTTCTCACCGTCGCAATCGGCTATTCTATACCACTTGTTTGCTACAAAGTTTTCAACCGCAAACACGAGGATATGAGCATAATTTCTTACGCCGCTATGGCTGCGCTTTCCGAACTCTTGTATTTCTGGGTCTACGTCGTGGCAACCGTGCTTATTTGGAAAGTGCCGTTTGGCGCATACTTCCTTTCCGACATCCCTTATGAACTCGGCGGTTGCCTTGCAACGTTCGTTTGCACACTTCCCGTCGCCGCGCTCTACAAACTCTCGACAAAGGAACTCTTGCTCGGCCAAAATGCAAAACGCCCCGTTCTTGCTCCACAAATCTGAACCTTTCAAAATTACCGAATTTAAGAAAACGGACTTGAAATTCAAGTCCGTTTTTCATATCTTACCGAGCATTACAACATATTTTATCAAGCATAGCGAGCATTTCAAGCGCAATGCGCAAGCCCTGCGAGCAAATCGTGCGGATTGAATAAACCGACATTCTACAAACCAATTATATTCAAAACTTGACATCGCCTCACTTTCGTGTTATCATACGCTTGCTTCGAGGGAGTAGACATCTCGTTGAGATGCAAGTCAACATACTGACCTTTCGGTCTGGCTTGCCTTAAACGTCGAGACTCAGGCACGGTTTTCGTGCTTGATTTTTTTATTTCAAGGCGCAAAAATCGAACAAAATCCACCTAAAAAAGAGAGTAATATGAGTGATTTTGAACTGATTTTGATTGCAATCGGCTTGTCTATGGACGCTTTTGCCGTGTCCGTTTGCAAAGGTCTTTCCACCAAAAACCTCAAAACGTGGCAAATGTTCGTCACGGGCGCATGGTTCGGAATATTCCAAGCCGTTATGCCGCTTATCGGCTATTTTCTCGGCACGACGTTTGAAAGTTACATAACGTCGGTTGACCACTGGGTCGCATTCGTGTTGTTGTCCTTTCTCGGCGCAAAGATGCTCAAAGAAGGCTTTTCAAAGGAAGAAAACGACGCAAACGACTCGTTTTCCGTTCTCACAATGTTCCCTCTCGCCGTCGCGACGAGCATCGACGCTCTTGCCGTCGGCATTACGTTTGCCCTGCTTCCCGACGTAAACGTGTACGAAGCAGTTACTCTTATAGGCGCAATCACCTTCGCCCTATCATTTGTCGGCGTGCGAATCGGCAACATATTCGGACTTAAATTCAAATCAAGTGCAGAAGTTATGGGCGGCACGATTCTAATCCTTATGGGCGTAAAAATCCTCTTGGAACACTTGGGAGTTTTTGGATAAAAACGTTGCAAATATATTGTTTGTGCATATAAAAGCCTACGTAAACGTGCTTAAACGCAAAAAAATGCGAATTACAGAAACAAAAAAATAAAAATCAGTTGCAAGAACGATTGATTTATGGTATATTCAATCTTGCGCCGGCGTGGTGAAACTGGCAGACGCGCTGGACTCAAAATCCTGTGGACTAATCATCCGTGTCGGTTCGAGTCCGACCGCCGGCACCAACGAAAAAACAACCTTGCAAACAACCGTGAGGTTGTTTTTTCATATATCCGCCGCTATCGGTATGCAAGCATCCCGCTATCTGCGGATATATGAAAAAAAATAAGCGTTCTCGCTTTTGCAAAGTTGTTTTTGAGTGCCGTAGGCGGTATTTTTATTTTATTTTCGCACCAAAATCTGCTCTATAATCGAAATTTCAAAAAATGACACTTGTTTATTGTTTGATATGGTTGTATAATATCTCTATTCTCATTTGCGAGGTACTATATGAAAAACCAAAACGGATACGTTGACAGTTTTGTAAAACTCATTCAATGCCCCACCGTCACAAATAGCGGTCACGAATACTTCGAGGCTTTCCACAAGGTTCTCGACGAGGAATTTCCCAACGTCAAACAAACTTGCGAAAAAATCGAAGTGGGCGGCGACGTGCTTCTTTACAAGTGGCGCGGCAAATCTTCCGCTCGTCCGCTCGTGCTTATGGCGCACCAAGACGTCGTGCCGGCAGTCGGCGGCGACTGGAAATATCCCCCATTCAGCGCAACCGTCGTTGACGGCAAAGTGTACGGCAGAGGCGCAATGGACTGCAAAAACACGCTCTTTTCCACCATCCAAGCCGTTGACGAACTCATCGGGCAAGGTTTCGTACCCGAACAAGACGTGTATTTGAGTTACAGCGACAACGAAGAAACGTCGGGACCGGGCGCTGCTATGGCGCGCGACTGGTTTAAATCGCAAGGCATAACCCCATTCCTCGTGGTTGACGAAGGCGGCGCAATCATAAAAAAGGCTTTCAGCCTTATGAAAAAAGACGTTGCGGCGGTCGGCATTTTGGAAAAAGGCTACGCCGATGTAAAGTTTATTGCGCACGGCAAAGGCGGACACAGTTCGCAACCGCCCAAGCATACACCAATCGCAAGACTTGCAGCGTTTGTGAATTACTGCGAACATCACACCGTTTTCAAACCCAAGATGTCCAAAGCGGCAAAAGCGATGATTTACGGACTTGGCGACGCACTTGCATCACCTCTCAAAGGATTCTGCAAGACAATAGGTCTTACGGGCTGGTGGGTGTCAAAACTCGCGCCGAAAATCAATGCGGCATACGGCAATTCGATGTTTGCAACCACTATGGTGTTTACCATGTCGGGTGGCGCGTCCGCTCCGAACGTAATTCCGCAAGATGCATGGGTTGTGGCAAACTTGCGCTTTGCGCCCACCGATAAGAGCGAAGATTGCTTCAACAAACTGCGCAAACTCGCAAAGAAATACGACCTCGAAGTGGAAGTTTTGCAATCTCGCGAAGCGTCGCCCATGATAGATATCAACGGCGAAGGCTATCAAATGTACAAAAAAGCACTCAACGAAGTTTATCCCGACGTCGCAGTCGTGCCCTATCTTATGTTTGGCGGAACGGATTGCAGAGTGTTGCAACAGATTTCGACCAACGCGATACGCTGCACACCTTGCGCCCTCTCATTCGACCAACTCGGCGGTATGCACGCCTCAAACGAAAACGTGAATATAAAATCCATCGAAGAATGCGTCGGCTTCTTCAAGAAGTTTATTCAAGAATACAAATAATAAATGTAAAAGTTATGACAACAGCACCTTGCCCGCAAGGTGCTGTTGTGTTGTTTGTTTCTCTAAACAGTGAGCGTTTATAACTCTAAAATTTAAGTTCCCCCTTCCTCACAGGGATTATTCTTTCTCTACAAAAGTTTGGAGGCGTGTAACTCTAAAAAACACGTCACCCCCTTCCCTTCGGGCTTTGGACTTCGGCGTTTGCAAAGCAATCCGCCTTGTTCGCTTTGGCTACAACACATTCACAGGATGTGTTGTTTAACGCGACGCGCCCATATTGCTCAAACAAACGTCATTTCTCTGCAAGATTACACATCGTTTGCAAGAGGGGCAGGACGCGATTGACTTCGTAGCAATCGCTAGTTCGTTGCACGCAACGAACGGCAGACGGGCTGTTGGCAATACAAATCGGCTGAAAGCCGTGCCACTGCGCTTTATGCGCCAGGCAGTGGCCAACGGACGGCGCAGTCGCTTGTACTACACGCACAAGGGTTCCCGCACGTCAAAAACAAGCGAACTTGCGTTTGAGTTATATGATGAAAGCGCAGTTTTTGACGTGTGGAACGAGGAACGCAAAGCACAAAGGCGAACAACAGCAACTTGTTGCGGTTGAAGCAAAAGGGCTTGTGCGTGACGAAAGCTCGGCGCTCCCTTTTCTCGCCGCCCTGCGACTCGTGTTCCGTCTGCGAATTAGCACATTCCGTTTACAAGTAGGCTACGAATAAGTTTTCGCTTAACCGCTTGCGTGCTTCGCACGCACTCACCAAGCAAGCACTCGCACGGAATTGCGATTTGAGTTCTTACCCGTCTTATTTTGAGAGTAAAGGGGGCTTGCGCGGTAGTAGCGCAACAAATCTATCAAGGCAAATGCTTATACACAAACTTGCGTGTCAGCATTGCCTTGAAAACGATTTTTGCGCTGATGAGCAAAAGGGGTTTGGCGAAGTTAGTCGCTGTTTAAATGCGTCTTAAACACCATCCACAGAGATGAAGAACAAGAGTTAGAACGTGTCTAAAACGCAAGTGATTGACACTTTCAAACAGATGAATAACAAGGAAGGCACGGCTTGAATCAAAACCCAACGTACATAAGCGTGCGTGATTTTGAGGCAAGCCGTGCCTGACGCAGTTATTCGCTCTGTGGTTGTGTTTAATCCACCCATTCGAATTCAATGTCGCCGATAACCACTATATCCCCCTCTTTCATACCTTTCTTTTTCAGTTCGGAAATTACGCCGCGGTCTTTGAGCACCTTTTGGAAGAAGGCAAAGGAATCTTGGGATGATATAGTGACGTTTTGAATGAGGAAATCGACGAGTCCGCCGTCAACAAAGAAGGATCCGTCGGAAAGGCGAGATACGGTGAATTTCTGGTCGGATTTGGGTTCGAGTTCAAAGGTTTCGTCACGCTGTATACGTTGAGGAGGAGGAAGTTGCTCGACTTGCTGTTTCATTGCGGAAAGAAGTTCGTCAAGCCCTTCGTGTGTGACGGAAGATACAACAAAAACCTTTTTGCCGATTGCTTTTTCAAACTTTTCAATTTCAGACCGGTCGATGAGCAAATCGGCTTTGCCTGCGACGACAAGTTGCGGAATTGATGCGAGTTTTTCGCTGTAAGTTGCAAGTTCAGCGTTGATTTTGTTGTAATCATCGATTGGATCTCTGCCCTCGCTGCCGCTGATGTCGACGATATGCACGATGAGACGCACTCTTTCAATGTGGCGGAGGAAATAGTGGCCGAGACCTGCGCCCTCGCTTGCGCCCTCGATAAGACCGGGAATATCCGCAATGACGAAACTGTCGTCAAACATCTGCACAACGCCGAGATTGGGATTGATTGTGGTAAAGTGATAGTTTGCGATTTTGGGTTTCGCACTCGTAAGCACGGACAAAAGCGTTGATTTGCCGACGTTCGGGAAGCCGACAAGACCTACGTCCGCAATGGTTTTGAGTTCGAGCGTAACCTGATGTTCGTCGGTGGTTTCGCCAAGTTGCGAGAAAGACGGCGCTTGACGTCTTGCATGTGCAAAGCGATTGTTGCCTTTGCCGCCCCTGCCGCCTTTGAGAGCGACGAAAGTTTCTCCATCGTCAAAAAGGTCGGCGATGACTTTTCCGCTTTCCGTGTCACGAATCACGGTGCCGACGGGAACTTTTATGACGAGATTGGGCGCGGATTTGCCCGTGCAATTCTTCGCCTCGCCGTCGCCGCCGTTCTGCGCGCGGTAAAACTTTTGAAATTTGAAATCTATGAGCGTGTTTATCTCTTTGTCAGCGACAAACACCACGTCTCCGCCGTTGCCACCGTCACCGCCGTCCGGTCCGCCGTTTGGCACGAACTTTTCACGGTGAAAGGATACTTTTCCGTTGCCGCCGTTGCCTGCTTTTATAAAAATTTTCACATAGTCGAGAAACATATTGACCTCTTTTGTGCTGTTATTATGGAAAATTCAATCGGTTTATTTCGTTGATTTTCGATTGTACTATTTTAGTTTTTGAACGATTCGAGTATTGCTTTTGCACTGCGCTTGCCTGCGCCCATTGCAAGAATTACGGTAGCCGCGCCGGTCATAGCGTCGCCGCCGACGTACAGGCGAGTCACATTTGTAAGTCCGTTTTCGTCCGCAACTATCGTGCCTTTTTTCGTAGTTTCCAAAGACGGAAAACTGCGTTTGATTATGGGATTCGGACTTGTGCCGAGCGCAACTATAACTTCGTCGCATTCCACAACAAACTCGCTTCCCTCAATAGGTACGGGACTTCTTCTGCCGCTTGCGTCCGGCTCGCAGAGTTGCATTTTCACGCACTTAATCGCGCGCACGTTACCTTGCTCGTCGCCGAGTATCTCGACGGGATTCGACAAGAGCATAAACTCAATGCCTTCTTCTTCGGCGTGGTTTATTTCTTCCTTTCGTGCGGGCATTTCCTCTCTGCCTCTGCGGTAGACGAGTTTGACGTTTGCGCCCATACGCAATGCCGTTCTCGCGCTGTCCATAGCGACGTTGCCGGCACCTACGACGACAACATTTTTGCCGTGCTTTACGGGCGTTATCGAGCCTTGCTTGTAGGCTTTCATAAGGTTTATTCTTGTCAAGTACTCGTTTGCGGAATACACGCCGTTGAGGTTTTCGCCCTTGACTTTCAAGAGCATAGGCACGCCTGCGCCCGAACCGATAAACACCGCGTCGTTTTCTGTCAGTAATTCGTCTATCAATACTGTTTTGCCGACGACGACGTTCTTTTCGATTTTCACGCCGAGCGAGCAAACCTTTTCTATTTCCTCTTTGACGAGCGATTTTGGAAGTCGAAATTCGGGGATGCCATACACAAGCACGCCGCCTGCCTCGTGCAAAGCCTCGAATATAGTGACGTCCACGCCTGCGCGAGCAAGGTCTGCCGCACACGAGAGCGAGGACGGTCCCGAACCCACGATTGCCACTCGTTTGCCGATTTTTGCGGCTACGGTATGCTCGGAAAATCCGTTTTTTGCGTCTTCGTCGGCGACATATCTTTCGAGATTGCCGATTGCAACACTTCCGCCGAGTTTATCCTTGCGTATGCAATGCTTTTCGCATTGATTCTCTTGCGGACATACTCTGCCGCAGATTGTGGGAAGATTGTTGTCTTGCTTTATCGTGCGATACGCGCCTTCCATATCGCCTTTTTTTACGTGCGAAATGAAGTCGGGTATGCGAACGCCTACGGGGCAACCGCTCATGCACGGCGCGTTTTTGCAATTAAGACATCTTTGTGCCTCGTCGGCGGCAATTTGCGCGGTATAGCCGAGCGCAACCTCGTCGAAATTGTGCTTCCTTTCCTCTGCGGATTGAGTCGGCATACGGTGTCTTTCTTCAATCATACCCCACCTCTCAAATTGCAGTAATGGTCTTTTTCTTCTTCGCGATACGTTTTACTTCTTGAAATAGCCTCGTCAAAGTCCACGAGAAGTCCGTCGAATTCGGGACCGTCTATGCATGCGTACTTCGTTTCGCCGCCCACGGTGAGCCTGCAACAAGCGCACATACCCGTGCCGTCAACCATCATAGAGTTCATACTCACTATTGCGGCAATATCGAGGGATTTTGCGAGATTGCAAACCGCTTTCATCATGGGAAGCGGACCGACCGCGAAAACGCAATCGTATCTTTTTCCGCCCTCTACGAGGGATTCGAGCATATCGGTGACGAATCCCTTTGTGCCGCTCGAACCGTCGTCGGTGACCAAATACAAATTTTTTGAATTTGCCTTAAATTCGTCGACGTACATAAGCAAATCCTTGTTGCGCGCGCCGAGTATGACGTCCGCCGCTTTGCCGCTAAAAAAGAGTTGCTTTGCTTGCGGATAGACGACCGCAGAACCTATGCCACCGCCTATAAGGCAGATATTTTCATACGCCGACAAATCGGTTGCGTTGCCCAAAGGTCCTACAAAATCGCAAAGGCAATCGCCTTCGTTCATCATAGCGAGTTTTGCCGTCGTGTAGCCGACTTCCTGCACCATAATCGAAACCGTGCCGTCCTCGCGAGAATAGTCGCATACGGTGAACGGAACGCGCTCGCCGTCTTCGTCCGTGCGCAAAATTATAAACTGCCCCGCAAGACAGTGTTTTGCAACGAGCGGCGCGTAAATGACATATTCGTTTACGTTGGGCGCAAGTCGTTTTTTTGAAACAATCTCGTATTTTTTCATATCGCTTTTATTTGCTCGCCTTTTGCGTCGGTATGCCCGACGTAAATTTTTGATAGTACTCGCAGTAACCTCTCATGAGGCATTTGTCACATTCGGGACGTTGAGAGTGACAAGTGTATCTGCCGTGAAATATCAGAAGATGATGAAGGTGCGGCCAAAGATTCTCGTCGAAAGCGGACATAAGTTGCGATTCGGTCTGCTCAGGCGTTTTTGCGTGAACGAGCCCTATGCGGTTTGCCACTCTGAAAACATGTGTGTCCACCGCTATCGCGTTTTCGCCATAGGCGACCGCCGCAACGACATTTGCCGTCTTTCGTCCCACCCCTGCGAGTTTCATCAACTCGTCGCGCGTCGTCGGCATACCGCCCATATCGAGAATACTTTTGCTGAGGCTCTTTATCGCCTTTGCCTTATTATGGTAAAATCCGCAAGAAAATATATATTTTTCGAGTTCGCATATGTCCATATCCGCAAAATCCTGCGGTGTGGAGGCGACCTTAAAAAGTTCGCTCGTGACTTGATTTACACGCTTGTCCGTACATTGAGCAGACAGCACCACCGCAACGAGCAACTCAAACGGCGAATCGAAATTCAATTCGCAATCGGCGTCGTAGTGCATTTGGTCGAGCAAGTCGTATATTTTCTTGTTATCTTCCGTCATATTTACGATTATCGCACAAACGAGAGCATTTTGCAAGGGTTTGCGCGTGTGCGAAATACTGTTTGTTGCGCAATAAGTCTATATTTTGAGAACGCTCGTTAAAACAAAGCAGTTCAATACACCCAAACAAAATCGTCAGATACACCAAAAAGCATGCGCCATACTCGACAATAGTTGTCCGTCCGCTCAGACATCCCCGAAAAAGCCGCCTTGTATGCCGAAATAAGTATTCTAATATGCCCGAAAGCGCATATACGCAATCGGGCATTTCAGAGCGGTTCACACTTCAAAGTCTTATTGCTCTGCCGTTCGCGTTGAAATAATAAAAGCCTATTGCGGATGCGTATCTGCCTCGTTGCAGTACGATTTTTGCCTGTTGCATATCCTTTGCAAACAACTTCACCGACAATCCGCACCCTACTTTTGCAGATGAGGGTGTATTGATAAGTTTGCAGGATATGGCATACGACGACAAATCCTCATAAAACCGCACGGCTTCGGCGCGTGAGCGGAACGCTACGAAAAATTCTCTCATAATTCCCTCCGAAAATATATGTAACCGCTCTCGATTTTAATATATTGTGCGAACACATTTTTCGTGCAAATCCGCATAAATTGCATAGATAAGGACAAAAAATGATATATCTCGACAATGCCGCAACTTCAAGATTCAAGCCAAAATGCGCCCTCGACGCATTACTTTTCGACGTATCGCACTCGGCAAACAGCGGCAGAGGCAGTCACGACGAAGCGGTGGACAAAAGCATACGCATACAAAAATGTCGGGATTATCTTCTGTCTATGCTCGGCGCGAGCGAGGGATATTCCCTCGTGTTCACGAAAAACTGTACGGAAGCACTCAATCTTGCTATTTTCGGACTAGTAAGCGGCGGCGAAAAGGTCGTGACAAGCACCAACGAGCACAATTCTGTACTGCGCCCTCTTTACGAGCTCAAAAGTGTGGGCAAAATCTCGCTCGACATAATAAAAGCGGACGGAAGCGATCATATACCCCTTCATGACGTGGAAAAATGCGCAAAATATGCCGATATTATGGTTTTCGGCGGCGCGTGCAACGTCACGGGAGCGGTTTGCGATATCGATGAAATAGCGAATATTTGCAAAAAAAATTACGTCAAATTGATTGTGGACGGAGCGCAAAGCGTGCCTTTAATTCCCTTGAACCTCGAAAACGGCGGAATAAGTATGTTCGCTTGTCCCGGTCATAAAGGATTGCACGGAATTCAGGGTACGGGTTTTTTGATTGTCCGAAACGACATAAACTTAAAACCTCTTTTATACGGCGGTACTGGTTCGTTTTCAAACGACATGCTTCCAAAAGTCGCAATACCCGAATCTTTCGAGGCAGGAACACAGTTTTCGGGCGGCATATGCGCACTCAATCAAGGCGCGAAATGGACGTTCGACAATCTTGCAAAAATCCAGAAACACATCGATAGAATCACGAAAAACATAATTTATTCGCTTGAACACATCGGCGCAGCTGTTTACAGTTACGACACAAAAACGGGCATTGTGTCCTTCAATCTCAAAAACGCAGACAGCGGCTACGTTGCCGACAAACTCAACGAAGTCGGGATATGCGTAAGGGGCGGATTACACTGCGCGCCCCTCGTTCATCTAAATATGGGAACGGCCAATCAAGGTGCAGTGCGTGCAAGCGTTGGTTGCGACACGCAAGATAACGAAGTAAGCTACTTCCTTTCTTGTGTAGAGCGCATTTTCAAAGACGTTACAAAGTGAATACCTTTGTTCCGCTCATATCAATTGAAGAATTTAGAATTGCGGTTTTTGCTTGAAACGGCGTAATTTTGCTGTACTTTTGGCAAAGCAGACAGCACGCGCCCGCAACGTATGGCGCGGCAACCGATGTTCCGCTCATACTAGAATATACGCCGCCTGCCTGTAAACCCTTGATATTCGTACCCTTTGCGTATACGTCGGGGCGTTTGATTCCCTTATATCTGCCACGCGAGGAGAAACTTGCGATATTGTTGCTTTCGTCCACTGCGCCGACTGATATAATCTCGTTGCTTATCGCAGGCGATTTCAAAGAGTTTTCACCGCTGTTTCCTGCAGCCGCAACAACTATAAGACCGCTTCTTGCAAGCATTTCCGCTCCGATTTTCAAAGGGTCGGCATAATCGAGAGGCTCTGCGCCGAAACTCATGCACACCACCCTCACTCCGTACTGTCTGAAATTGTCGAAAAGCCATTGCATACCGTCGAGAATTTTGAATGTGCCGCTTTCGTCTTTCTTTTCTATCACCTTGACAGACAGCACGTTTGCCATAGGCGCAACTCCTCGTATGCCTTTTGCCGACAGCGTTCCGTTGCCGACGGCTACGCCCGCGACGAAAGTGCCGTGTCCGTTGTCGTCGTAGGGATATTTTTCGTCGTTTATAAAATCGACAGAGCCTATTATTCTGTTTTTAGGCACGGACAAATCGAGGTGTGGCGATACGCCCGTATCCATGACGCAAAGCGTAACACCATTGCCGTTCAACCCCTCGTCGAAAGTCGGAATTGGATAAAATGTGCGGTTAGATAGCCTAAAATTTGACTCGACCGTGTTGAATCTTCTCGCAATCTCGGCTTGCGATTCTTCTTGTAGCTCGTAGCTCGTCACCGTTCGACAACTCGTCCGTGAGCATAAAGGCTTTGCTTTGGGCGCAAACGTATTCAACCTCATTCATTCTTTCGAGTTTTATGGCGTCGCCGAGTCCGCATTTTATACCTATCGAGCGGATAAACGGATAGCACGCCGCAACTTCGAAATTCCTTTCAAGCAAACCGAGTTGCAAAGGATTGCGAACTCTGACGAGTGCGTCCACCTTGTCTATTTCTTTCGACATAGTTTTCACAAGTCCGTTGTTGACCTTTTTCGAGGATTTGAGTTGCTTGATGATTCGCGCGTCGATTTTGTCCATATTCCCTCAACCTTTGAGCATATCGATTATGCTTTGCATACGCTGTCTTTGCATCTCGCCGAGCATCGGATATGCGGTCGTATAGAGGTTTTCGAGCGCATTCGTGTCAAAACTGCCCTTCTCTTTCATACGCCTTGCCACATCGAGAAGTTGCGCGGTGAGTTCTTCCTCGCTCTTTTGCGCATACGAGGCAAATTTCTGCTCGAAAGATTCGTTATTATACTGCGCGCCGTTTTGCGTTCGACCGTTTTGTCGATTCATACCGTTGAAGTCGTAAAAATTCATAAATTCCTCCGCACATTCAATATATGTGCGCATAAAATGGTTGTGACAGGTGAACTATGAATTTGGATATGAACGCGATGTCTATGCTTATGCAAATACTGTCGCAAAAAACCGACGGACAAAAAACGCAATACGAGCCGCCAAACGCGCAAAATGCGCGCCCTCGCGCACACGACGATAATCATATCGAAAAACCTGCGTTTGCGCTCCAAAACGGCATAGGCGAGCAAATTCGGCTGAATTTTTCGACGTCCGAAGAAAATCTCGACATTAAAACCGATTTTCTCAAAAATCTTGCGGGGCAAAATCCTACGCTTTCCCTTCTTTGCAATATGCAAAGCGGAAAAGCGGACGTTGCGAGTATGCTGCCTCTCGTTATGTCGCTTATGCAAAAACCCAAAGCGAGCGAACAACAAAAAACGGACGGGAAAACCGATGGTAAATGCGAATCGAACGGCAACAAAGCCGAACAAGCGAGCGTACATATAAGTCAAAACGGCAATTCAAACGATAGCAATACGAATAATAATCAAAACTCGGAAAAAGAAAAAACGCAACGAGATCCGTTTTATCCCGTTGCGTTTGCAGGTTACGAAGTAATATCTTCGCTTTACGCGCTTATCAAAGCATCACGGCGTCCTTGTAGATAGGATGCTCGTCACAAAGAGCGATTACGCGCGCCTTTACCGACTCAATCGCACTTTCGCCACCCTCGACGACGTCCGCAATCATATCGGCGATTTTTATCATATCGTCCTCTTTCATACCTCTGGTGGTGACTGCCGGCGTACCCACTCTAATGCCGCTCGTAAGCGACGGCGGAAGAGGCTCGTTAGGCACGGAATTTTTGTTGACGGTGATGTGAGCCATATCGAGCCACGTTTCGAGTTGCTTGCCGTTTACGCCGCTGCCGACGAGATTTACGAGCATCATATGATTGTCCGTGCCGCCACTGACAAGGCGCAATCCTCTTTCGATAAGCCTGTCCGCCATAGCCTTTGCGTTTTTGAGAATTTGTACCTGATAAGTCTTAAATTCAGGCGAAAGAGCCTCTTTGAAAGCGACTGCTTTTGCGGCGATTATGTGCATAAGCGGACCGCCTTGACTGCCGGGAAAAACCGCTTTGTTTATCTTTTTGGCAATTTCCTCGTCATCGCAAAGGATAAGACCGCCTCTGGGACCTCTCAACGTCTTGTGAGTTGTGGACGTGATGACGTGAGCGTAGCCGACGGGGCTCGGATGCAATCCTACGGCAACCATACCTGCAACGTGCGCGATGTCCGCCATAAGATATGCGCCCACTTCGTCCGCAATTTCCCTGAATTTTTTGTAGTCGATAAATCTCGGATATGCGCTTGCGCCCGCAACGATGAGTTTAGGCTTACATTCAAGTGCGATTTCACGCACTTTGTCATAGTCGATAAGTTCGGTTTCGGGGTCGATTCCATAGCCTACGCAGTTGAAAAGTTTGCCGCTCATATTCACTTTTGCGCCGTGCGTGAGATGTCCGCCGTCTGAAAGCGTCATTCCGAGAATCGTGTCGCCGCTGTTAAGCAACGCATAATATGCCGCAAAGTTGGCATTCGAGCCGCAATGCGGTTGTACGTTTGCGTATTTCACGCCGAAAAGTTGCTTTGCGCGCTCGATTGCGAGATTCTCGGCAATATCGATGTATTCGCATCCGCCGTAGTATCTTTTACCGGGATAACCTTCCGCATACTTGTTGGTATAGAAAGTTCCTGCGGCGGCAAGCACCGCTTCGGACACAATGTTTTCGCTTGCGATAAGTTCGAGATTATGCTGTTGACGTTCAAGTTCCTTGAGCATCGACTCATACAGTTCAGTGTCAACTTGTTTTATACTTTTCAAATCAATCATCTTTCGTTTTTCCTTAAATTAATGCACCGAATAACAGCGTTATGCAGTGTAATTTTTTTGCTCGTTTTTTTGCTATAAAATCCGATTTGGAGCGGATTGTTTACTTTATCAAAGGTATTTGTCCAGCACTTCGGCGATTTGCATTTTGAGGCGATATCCCACAAGTAATTCCTTTTTTTCGCCGTTCTTAAAGACGATGAGTGTCGGAATGGACATAATGCCGAAACGCGTTGCGAGATTCGGGCACTCGTCGACATCCACTTTACCAACTGCAACTTTGCCTTTATACTCGGTTGCGATATCCTCGACGTTTGGAGCCATCATTTTGCAAGGACCGCACCAAGTCGCCCAAAAATCCACAAGCGCGACGCCTTTGGACGTCACTTCGTCAAAATTTTGCTCGTTCAATACGATATAGTCGTTCATAAGTCTGTTTTCCTTGAATTTTTTATTCGGGTGTGGGCAGAGCCCACCCTAAACGGTTTGTTATTTGTTGTTTTTTAAGTATTCGTCAACGCTTTCGGGGCAAATCGCCTTCATCGTCGGCACAAAACCTTTCTTCTTGCGGATGACGAGTCTGTCGAGAAGGATTGCTATGGCAAATCCCACGACAAGTCCCGCAAGTGCCAAAATCGCTTGCGCCAACTCGTTGATGAGCGTGCCTATACCTATGCCTGCGCCGATAAGCACGAGCGGAATGACGTACACGATTGCCGCCGCCGTGAGAACGTACTTTTCGCCCATTTCCACTTCGACGAAATCGCCGACGTTTGCGCCGAGCGTATTTTCGACAACAACCTCGACTTTCATACCGTCTTTGGTGGTTGCGCACATATGGCATTTGTCACACGCGCTACGTCTGTCAAAACGCACGGTGGCTTTGTTGCCCTTTATTTTTGCCACTATTCCTCTTTCGGTCATCTTTCAAAAAAACTGCAAAGGTCGTCTATACGACATTCTTCCGTGACGGAATCGCTCATTCTCTTGACGTTCACCACGCCCTTTTCTATCTCGTCGTCGCCGAGTACGCAAACGTACTTCGCACCCGTGCGGTCGGCATATTTCATTTGTGCTTTAAGACCTCTTTGCATAATGTCGGTTTCGGCTTTTATGCCTGCATTGCGCATATCGAACACGAGTTTTCTCGCAATCTCCTGCGCTTTGTCGCCCATAGACGCAATATATACGTCCATACACTCTTGCTCTGCCGAAAGGTTATTCGTGTTTTCAAGCACGAGTAGCAGTCTTTCAAGTCCCAAACCGAATCCCACCGCAGGCGTAGGCTTGCCGCCAACTTCCTCGACGAGATTGTTGTATCTTCCGCCGCCGCAAACCGTACCTTGCGCGCCTATGTCCGTGGACACGAACTCGAAGACCGTGCGTGTGTAGTAGTCAAGACCGCGTACGATACCCGGATTGACCTTAAATTCTATGCCGAGCGATGCGAGTATGCGTTGCACTTCTTCGAAGTGCGCTTTGCAATCGTCACAAAGATAATCGGTGATCTTGGGTGCATTTTTGGTGATTTGTTTACACTTTTCTTCCTTGCAGTCGAGAATACGAAGCGGATTCTTTTCAAATCTCGCTTGGCATTGACCGCACATAAGGTGCAAGTTTGCGCCGATGTACTCTTTCAACGCCTTGTTGTATTCCGCTCTACACTTGGGACAACCTATGCTGTTGATGTTGAGTTCGAGGCTTTTAAGTCCGACTTTTCTCAAGAAAGTCGATGCGAGCGTAATGACTTCCGCGTCTGCGCTCGGACCGTCCGAACCGTAACATTCAACGCCGAATTGATGGTGTTCTCTGAGTCTGCCGTTTTGCGGTTTCTCGTAGCGGAATATGCTTGCGATGTAGTACGCTTTCATAGGCATAACGCCTTGGTGCAAGCCGTTTTCGATAAAACAGCGCGCAACGCCTGCCGTGCCTTCGGGGCGCAAGGTCATACTTCTGCCGCCCTTGTCGTCGAAAGTGTACATTTCCTTTGTCACGATGTCCGTCGTTTCGCCCACGCCTCTCAAAAAAAGTTCGGTGTGTTCAAACATCGGCGTGCGAATCTCTTTGAATCCGAAGCAAGCCGCGACTTCTCTTGCGACGTCCTCGACATAGTGCCACTTGTATGCTTCGCTCGGAAGCATATCTTTGGTTCCTTTGGGTATGTTTATCATATTGCCTCTATGTTCGTATTTCGTTTTATTTATTTAGCGACGTATCGCTTCAATCAATCGAATCTTCCTTAGTTGTGGCAACGCCGCAATATCACTGCACAAAGTGCAATATCACTGCACGAAGTGCAATATCGCTGCGCAAAGCGCAATATCACTGCGCGAAGCGCAATATCGCTGCGGCAACGCCGCAATATCGCTCTCGCTCGGCAAGGAAGTTTAGATTATATATCTGCGGAGATTTCTCTCTTTGAGATTTGTGCTCAGATGTTGCTCGACGTATGCCTTGTCGATGTTGATTTCCTTCGTCACGTTGTCGTCTGCCTCATAGAGTACGTCTTTGAGCAAGGATTCGAGAACGGCATGCAAACGACGCGCGCCGAGATTCTCACTGTTTTCGTTTTCCTCGAAAGCGACTCTTGCAATCTCGTCGATTGCCTCGTCCGTAAATTCGAGAGATACGCCGTCCACGCCGAGAAGTTCTTTGTACTGTTTAAGCACTGCGTTGTCGGGTTCGGTGAGAATCTTCACGAAATCCTCTTTTGTGAGGTTGTCAAGTTCCACGCGGATGGGGAATCTGCCTTGCAGTTCCGGAATAAGGTCTTCCATGCGCGAGATGTGGAACGCGCCTGCCGCAATGAACAAAATGAAGTCGGTGCAAATCGAGCCGTACTTCGTCTGCACGGTGCTGCCCTCGACGATGGGAAGGATGTCTCTTTGCACGCCCTCGCGCGACACGTCGTGACCGCCTTGTTGACCTCTATCGTTTGCGGCGATCTTGTCGATTTCGTCAAGAAATACCACGCCGTCTTGCTCCGCTCTTTGCAACGCTTCTTGCGTGATTGCGTCCTGATCCACCATTTTTTCGGCTTCCTGACTTACGATGAAGTCCATCGCCTGTTTGACGGTGAGTTTTCTCTTTTTCACTTGACCTTTGCCGAGCATACCGCCGAAAATGCTTCCGAGATCGATTTCGTTTCCAGGCGCATTACCCGGTTGAAGTTGAATGGGCTTGGGTTGCTGACGGATTTCCATTTCGATGGTGATTCCGTCAAGGTGTCCTGCGCGGATTTCCTGCAAGAGTTCCTCTTTAAGTTGAGCGTCGCTCTTGTCGGTTGTGCCTGCGGCGTTTTTGCGCACGGGAAGCAAGATTTCGCAAAGTTTGTTCTCGGCGATTTCGGTTGCTTTTGGCATAACCTCTTTGAACTTCTCGTCTTTGACGAGGCGAATTGACACTTCCACGAGGTCGCGGATTATGCTCTCTACGTCGCGACCGACGTAACCGACTTCGGTAAACTTTGTCGCTTCCACCTTGACGAAAGGCGCTTTGACGACCTTTGCGAGTCTTCTTGCGATTTCCGTTTTACCAACGCCAGTCGGACCTTTCATAATGATGTTTTTGGGCGTAATTTCCTCTCTCATTTCCTCAGAGAGTTTGCTTCTTCTGTATCTGTTGCGCAGTGCGATTGCAACCGCGACTTTTGCGTCGTGTTGACCGATGATGTATCTATCGAGTTCTGCGACGATTTGTTTTGGGGTCAATACGTTTGAATCCATAGTTCACCTCGTCAGACTGTTTCGACCGTGATATGGTCGTTTGTGTACACGCAAATCTCGCTTGCGATTTTCAAAGCCTTGTACGCAATGTCCTTTGCGCTCAAATCGGTTGCGTCCGCAAGAGCGCGAGCGGCTGCCAGCGCATAGTTTCCGCCGCTTCCGATTGCCACAATACCGTTTTCGGGTTCGATAACCTCGCCCGTGCCCGATATGACGTAAATGCTTGTCGAATCCGCCGCAATGAGCAACGCTTCGAGCCGTCTGCCGCCCTTGTCGTTGCGCCAAAGTTCGGCAAGTTCAACCGCCGCACGCATAAGATTTCCGCTATATTTTTGAAGCATCGCTTCAAATTTCTCACTGAGTGCGAAAGCGTCGGCAACCGAGCCTGCAAAGCCTACGACGACTTTGTCGTTGTAGATGCGTTTGACCTTGACGGCATTGCCTTTCATAATGACGTTTTCGCCCATTGTAACCTGACCGTCGCCCGCAACGGCAGTTTGACCGTTACGTCTGACGGCGCATATAGTAGTTCCGCGAAATTCCACCATAAGTGTATTCCTCCAAAATTATTTCAAGTTTATGTTTTTTACAGCCGCTAAAAGTGTTTATCACGGCAGTATTCGGGGTGTGGGGTGAAACCCCGCCCTTCGTTTTAATTTAGTTTGTATGAGTGCGGTATTTGGATGAAGAACAAGGAAGATGCAATTTTTGAACAACGAGCGTACTTATTCGTACGTGACTTGTGAGAAAATCGCATCTGACGCAGTTATTCGCCAAATAGCGCACTCATAGAACGCATATAGTAGCATTGTTTTCTTTTTGATTTATCCCTACCCCCCTCAATCGGCGGCAATATTCCGAAGTTCGCATTCATCGGCTTGAAATCCAATGCGCGTGTGGAAACGTATTCGCATAGAGAGCCGATTATCGTGACGTTTGACGGAACGGCGTATTCTTTGCCGTCGAGTTCGCTTGCAAGTGCCTTAGCGGCTATCATTCCGCTCATTATGCTTTCGACGTAGCCTTCCACGCCCGAAAGTTGTCCTGCGATATAAAGGGGTCTTTCGCCCTTCACTCTGAACGTCTTTTCGAGAACGCCGGGGGCATTGATATAGGTGTTTCTGTGCATAACGCCGTATCTTATGAAATCGGCGTGTTCGAGCGCGGGTATGAGGCTGAAAACTCGCTTTTGCTCGCCGTAGGTGAGATTCGTTTGGAATCCCACGAGATTGTAGCAATCGCCGGCTATATTCTCTTTGCGAAGTTGCACGACGGCGTAGGCTTTTTCGCCCGTTTGCGGATTGCGAAGCCCTATGGGCTTCAACGGACCGAAACGAATGGTGTCGCTGCCGCGCTTTGCCATCTCCTCGATTGGCATACAGCCCTCGAAAAGTTCGCTCTTTTCAAAATCGTGCAACACGACAGTTTTGGCGTTTACGAGTTCGTTATAAAAACGCTCGTACTCGTCCTTTTGCATAGGCAGATTCAAATAGTCCTCGCCGCCCTTGCCGTATCTTCCGCCGAAATACGCTTTTTGCATATCTATGCTGTCAAAATCCACGATAGGCGCGATTGCGTCGTAGAAAAACAATCTGCTTTTGCCCGTGAGTTTTCCCACTTCTTCGGCAAGAGCGTCGCTCGTAAGCGGACCGCTTGCCACGATTGTGGGAATATCCTCGTCAAGCGAAGTCGCTTCTTCTCTGACGAGCGTGAAATCGGCATATTCGTCGAGTGCTTTTTCAACCGCTTTCGAAAACTTTTCTCTGTCCACCGAAAGTGCACTTCCGCTCGGCACGGCGCATTCTCTTGCAATCGGCAAGAGAG
>CAVFCJ010000007.1:21558-31271 GCA_963620965.1 bacterium | reverse complement strand
ACAGTGAAAAGCGGAAGTCAACGGCAAAAAATTGTTACTTAAAATTTGAATATATCGATCATTTAACTTAGCCTTGATTGTTGAGTATACCGCTCGACTTTTTGTTCTCATTAGCATCAGCATGCCATTTTTGACTTGGCGCCTCACTACTCTGCACTATAACAACATCTTTTTGAGAATCTTTGTCTTCGTATTTTTGATCGTTTCTCATATCTTTGGACATCGTATCGTCATAATCTTCTTGCATAGAATTTCCTTCTTTGCTTTGCATAATTCACCTCACGCCACGATGTCATAATCATCAAAGATATAATGCCGATTTTGTCTTACTTGCGATTTTGATTGCGATTTGGTTTCAATCTCGACGCCATATCTTCTTGATACTTTTTTAAGATATTTCGGAAGTTTCTCAAGCGTGTTGCGAATCGTAATGGTTTTTGCTTTGCTGAAATCACCAACGTCCTTTACAGCCACGCCGTTTTTGAAATAATAATGGTTGGACATATAGAATTTTTGCTCAAAGAGATAGTACTTTTCGCCGTCTGCGATGAGATAAAATTCGTGTACGTCTTTTGCTACAGGTTTGCAATAAATTTTGGCTTGCATAAGCGCCTCCGTTGCTTTTGATGATTCAACTATAGCGCAAATGAATTTTAGTTTTTACACCTCTCGGGGTGTAAAAATTTTTCCGGAAAGATTTTGGTTACCGTCGCCCCAAAGACTTCCGAAAAGGCGACAGCAACTATTGAAACAAAAGAAGATAATTACTTTTAAACAACACTTGAGAGCAACATCGTGTGTGGTTTGGTCTTTGTATTTATATTATAAAGCAGCGCCCCCTCTCTGTGTCAATGGGGTTAAGAAAAGAATTTTTACAAAAGAATTCGCTAACGGCGTTAATAATACATCGATAATGAAACTTTCCAAAGAATAATCATAAAATTAACAATACTTAAAGCCGAGAGTTTTTGCTCCCGGCTTTCGTCTGTTTGAGGTGATTTTTAGTTGTTGGGAATATAGATTTTTTCTCCGACTTTGACCGCTTTATAAGGTTGCCATTTCTTATTAACAAACTCCATTATATGGATAGAAGGCGGAAATTGTAATTTTTATACGGATAGAAACGCGATTTTTCTATAGTTGGCGCCTGTTCTTGCGATGGCGATAAAAAAATATCGCAATAGAATGCCAAAATGTTTGCCAAACGCGATTTGTTTGTGTACAATATGGTCAATTGGATTGGAGAATGCGGTTTGACCGCTTTGTAGATTTCAACGATAATAACATATACGGAGCATATGACACGATGGACAAGATTGCATTGCAAGCAAAACTTGATGAACAAAAATGGAATGACAGCGTAACAAATCACCGCGATATGTGTGGCGCATACGATTATTGCGCATTTTGCGACAAGAACGTCGCTTTGCCTTGCGCAACGGCTTTTGAGGAAATGAACAAGCCTCAACTTTTGTCCGCAAAAGCAAGCGAACGCCCCGCTCAAATCGCTATTCCCGAAGAAGACGTAACAGATCTTCACTCGTCTTTGGGCAAAAAGTTCGATTATGACAAAGTTATGGCGAAAAAAGCGGCGCGCAAGAGCCTCACTTTTGCCGAGAAATACGCACTCGCGGACGACATAATCAAAGAACGTTACGCAATCCTCAAAGAAGCGCTCACCACAACAGTAAAGGGTACACCGAAGATCAAGAGCAGAATCAGCAAGCAATGCGATACATACAGACGCGAAGGCGATATCGTGGCAAAGATCACAATCATCGGCACGTCGTTGCGCATAAACCTTCCCCTCGACCCCGACGCGGAAGAATTTAACGACGGCCGCACCCCTCACACTTCCACCGGTCACAAGAAGGTATATGAAGAAGTTCCCTTCCAATTCAAAGTCAACAGCAAACTCGCACTTAAGCGCGCGCTTGCTCTCATCGATTTGGTTAAATAATCGCTTTTACACAAAAAAGCAAACACACAAAAGTTAAACACCGGATATACAAAAGACAAACCGAATCCCGCCGCAATGCGACGGGATTTTTTTTGCTTTTCCTATGCGAAATCGAATTGTGTTTTCCTGCAGAACGCATGTCAATATCTCAAACACTGTTTATATTATGTTTTTATTGTATCTTCTATAATCTTGTAGAAACGTAACCGCTCCGAGTGTATACATAAAAATATGCGGCAAAATTTTTTGAAAAAGTTGCGAAAAAGTCGTTGACATACAGCGAAAATATGATATTATTACAACTGTTTTTTGAAAAAGCGAACGGCTTTTCAAAGCATCGCTCGGCATAAATCGAGGCTTTTCCAAAGGACGGGAAACGAATAAAAAAGGACCTAAAAAGGCGTTTTTCTTTTTGGCAAACGAATGTTGCTAAAAAAAAACGCCTTTTTTTTGTTTTTTTGAGGCAAAAACAACCCCAAAAAAGCGCAAAATCGAACACAAAAGCACAAATATTCACACGGAGGCACACATATGAGCAAGTACATTTTCGTAACGGGCGGAGTCGTTTCGGGACTCGGCAAAGGAATCGTCGCAGCGTCGCTCGGCAGACTTTTGAAGTCGGCGGGATACAGCGTGTATATCGAAAAATTCGATCCCTATATGAACATCGACCCCGGTACGCTTAACCCCACCCAGCACGGCGAGGTGTTCGTAACCCGCGACGGCGCGGAAACCGACCTCGACCTCGGACACTACGAAAGGTTTATAAACGAGAACCTCACCAAGAGTTCCACCCTCACGAGCGGAAAAGTGTATCAAAACGTTCTCAACAAGGAAAGAAACGGCGAGTACGGCGGCAAAACCGTGCAAATCATTCCGCACGTCACCAACGAGATAAAACAACACATTCTCGACACCGCAAACGAAACGGGCGCGGACATTCTCATCACCGAGATAGGCGGAACGGTGGGCGACATCGAAAGCCAACCCTACCTCGAAGCCTTGCGCCAGTTCAGCCTCGACGTAGGCAGAGAAAACTGCGCGTTCGTACACGTCTGTCTGCTCCTTTATATGGATTGCTCGGACGAATTTAAGTCCAAACCCGTGCAACATTCCGTACGCGAACTGCAACGCTTTGGCATATTCCCCGACGTCGTCGTGGCGCGCTCGGACAAAAAACCGCCCGAAGAAATCATCAAAAAGATTTCGCTTTTCTGCTCTATCGACGAACACGCAGTCGTGCCGAGCACAACCGTAAAATGCCTTTACGACGCCCCCGCAATGCTCAATCGCAACGGACTTTACAAGGCGATAAGCAAGGCTCTCTCGCTCGAAAACAAGTGCGACCTCACCGAGTGGAAAGAAAAAGTCGCAGACCTCAAAATCACATCCGTCAAGACGAAAATCGCAATCGTGGGCAAATACGTATCCTTGCGCGACTCGTACATTTCGCTCGTCGAAGCAATCAAGCACGCGGGCGGCGCGAACAAGACGGGCATAGACCTCAAATGGATTGACAGCGAAACGCTCACGGACAAAAACGTCGCCGAAAAACTCAAAGACGTTGACGGAATCATAATCCCGGGCGGCTTCGGCACGAGAGGCGTCGAGGGTATGATTTGCGCTTGCAAGTACGCGCGCGAAAACAAAATCCCCTATCTCGGGATTTGTTTGGGTATGCAAGTCACCGTCATCGAATACGCTCGCGACGTACTCGGAATCAAGGACGCGACGAGCGGCGAATTTTCCGAAAGCGGCAGCCACGTTATCGACATACTTCCCGACAAGAAAGGCAAAAAAATCGGCGGAACTATGCGACTCGGCGCATACCCCTGCGCCCTCAAAGACGGCACGAAAATCAAAGAAGCGTATGCAAATCAAGACGTCATCGAAGAACGCCACCGCCACAGATACGAGTTCAATTCGGACTACCTTGCCGATTTTGAAAACGGCGGTCTTGTGATAAGCGGCAAGTCCCCCGACGGACGCATCGTCGAAACGGTGGAAGCCAAAGACCACCCCTTCTTCGTGGGCGTACAGTTCCACCCCGAATTTACTTCTCGTCCCGAAGTCGCCAACCCGATTTTCAGCGCGTTCGTCAAAGCCGCAAAAGAACGAGAGCATTAATCGAAAACAACCCGATACCGACAAAAAAGAGCGTTTATCACGCTCTTTTTTCAATATAAACCGTCGATTTCATCTGTTGAACAGCCATCCCATAACTCGTTCGTCTTGCGATACTCTGCCTATTCCGCCGTGCTGATTGCCGCCGCCGAAATACGAACGAGGTTTTACGTCCAAAACCGCAAGCGAGGATATTTCGCTGTCGGAAAGACCTTGATTTCGGTACGTCTCGACAAGTTTGTCGTAAGTTGCCGTTATCCTTTGAGAGCCGTAGTATTCATCCGATTCGCCTATCGTAAAATACACGGGCGTACGGGCGTTTACCAACGGTTCGAGTTCGCCGTCCCAGATCGACGCAACGTGCAACGCGGCGGTGAACAATTCGGGGCGCATAGTCAAAACGAAAGATAAAGTTTCCCCGCCGCCCGAATATCCGTTTATGAAAACCTTGTTTTTGTCAACGGAATATCTTTTCAACAAAAACTCTACGAGGTCAACCGTTTGTCGTGCGGACGTTTCGCCCCAGTCGTTGAGTTGCGGCGCAACGATAATCATTTTGTCGTTGTAATTCTGCGCCCGAAACGCGAAATCTTCCGAACGCAGATTTGCCCCTACGCCTTGAAAATACAAACCTTCGTAACCGGGCAAAGATACGAAAAGCGCATATTCCTCGTTCTCGTCGTAATCTTTCGGAAAATACGAATGATAGTGTACGTTTCCGTTGCTACTCGAACGATATACGTTGTCGAAAACGAACCCTCTGTAGGTTTGCGTGCCGACGGTCAATTCGTCGTCGCTTCGGTCATATCGATTTGCGCCCGTATCACCCGTTGCGTTGCACGAGACAAACACGGTCAAAACGGAAATCAAAGCGCAAACCGCAAGCACGTATTTGACGATATTTCCGTTACTTCTCATAGCGCGCCTTCCTTCGTCTCGTCAGACGTTTCTTCCGAGTTCGTAAGCGTCGCGCATAGCGGACGTGTTTTCTATTTCACCCTTTTGATACACGCCCGTTCCGTAGACAACGCCCTTTTCGACTGCGCCGTCAACGCAATCGGCATAACCTCTGAAACAATCGAGTGTGGTCAACGCCGAACGTCTGTTTGAATCGGCGCAAGTGATGATATAATAAAATTCCTTGTTATTGACTTCGAGCCACCTTGCGACCGTTCTGTCGATAACTGCTTTGAGTTGCGCGTCTATCGAATAAAAGTATACGGGGCTTGCAAGAACGATAACGTCGGCGTCTATCATTTTTTGCAACACCTCTGCCATATCGTCTTTTATCGCACATTCGCCGCCGTGGTCGCGACAATAGTAGCACGCGCGACAATATCCTATCTTTTTCTCTGCTACGCGGATTTTTTCGACGTGATTTCCGCCGTCCGTCGCGCCTCTTGCAAATTCGTCGCAAAGTACGTCCGAATTTCCGTTTTTTCTCGGACTTCCCGACAATATCAATACGTTTTTGCCCATAGAACACCTCGTTTATTCTCTTATGAAATTTGTAAATATTGCTTTTTCTCTTTGCGGAAGTCGTACGCCGAGTTTGTCTGCGGCTTCTCTACATCTCAAAAAGTACGCCATATTCTCGCCGAGAACTCGCATTGTGTACAGTCCTTCCGAATCTTTTTCCACGTCTTTTTCGTTCGCGCCGTAAACGAGATTCCAGTATCTGGAAGAAACGATCGGCATTTCGTGCAAACCGAAGTATTTGTTGAGTTGGTCGTACGTGGAAGTCGTGCCCGCCCTTCTTGCAACCGTGACCGCCGCCGCAGGTTTCAAATAGAACGCCTTGTTTTGATTTCCGCAAAACTCGCTGTAAAACAGCCTATCCATAAACGACGTCATTCCGCCGCTTGCCGCCGCGTAATGTACGGGCGTGCCGAAAACGAATCCGTCCGCCTCGTACGCTTTTTCTCTGCAAACGTTCACCGCGTCGTCAAAAACGCATTTGCCCGTTTTTACGCAAGTTTTGCACGCAATGCACCCCGACAAGGCACGATTGCCTATCCAAAAGATTTCCGTTTCGATTCCGTTTTCGTTTAACGTTGCGGCAACTTCTTCGAGCGCTCTGTTCGTCGCGCCGTTTTTGTGAGGACTGCCGTTTACAAGCAACACTTTCATAGTTTCACCTCTATCAGTTTTTACCGAGCGAATTTACCCAAGATTTAACCGTCGATTCGCTTGCGCCGGACGAAAAACGTTGCCCCGCAATCCAGTTGCCCGTACCTGCCATTTGAGCAAGAAGCGCGCCGCTTTGTCCCAATCCCGAACTCGACGACGTTGCAAACGGAATGACCGTCTTGCCCGAAAAGTCGTTGCTTTTGACGAAATTATTGATGGGCCATGCGGCGATTCCCCACCAAATGGGATAGCCGATAAACACCGTGTCGTATTCGTCCCAGTTTTCCACCGAAACGGAAACGAGTTCTATATCTCGACGAGATTCGTCGTTATGTTCGGCGTTCACTCTGCTCGACGAATTCGTCCAGTTCAAGTCCGCGCTCGTATAAGGATTGACCGGCACGAGTTCAAACAGCGTTGCACCCGTCGCGTCGGCAATGTATTGCGCCACGCGTTCGGTGTTGTTGGTTGCCGAAAAATATACGACGAGAGTTTTGCTCATTTCGACCGTGCCGTTTCCGTTCGGCAAAGACGGAACGTTGTCGGTATTGCCGTCCGTCGTGTTGCACGCAACGAGCGACAATGAAATCAGTGCTAAAACCAAAACAATAAACGCTTTTTTCATTTTTCCTTTCCTTCTTTTTATATTTTGTTATTGTTCGTTAGAGTCAACGATGTCGCTGACGCTCACGTTAGGATTTATATATCTTTCGTTCGGATTGACGTCCGAATTTTTGCATACTATTGCCTTTCGGGGACAAAGATTCGCGCAAGCAAGACAGAACTCGCATTCGTTGCTTTTGCGTTTTGCAACGCCGTTTTCGACGTAGATATTTCCCATCGGACAAACCTTTGCGCAAAGACCGCAACCGACGCATTTGTCGGTGATTAGTATTTGCGATCCGTCGAGATCACTTTTACGTTTTGCAAAATATTTTTGCACGATACTATTCGCAATGCGGTTTTTAACGCTCATTTTGGGCTTATAAACTGCGTGTTGTGCAATATCGAGGCAAATTGCGTCGAGATTCTTTTCGGTTTGTTTGTCAAGACTTTTCTCTTTCGCCATATCGAACGCAGGCAAATAGTTGTCCACCGTAAGAAGCGTTTTGACGTAATCGAAGTGTTGTTTCTCAAACGTTTTCAGCGCGTATCCGTCTGCGCCGAAGTTTGCGTGTCCGTAAGTGAGAATCAAAAATTTGTACTTTGCCTTCAACGTCGCCTTGTTTAGAAAATCCGCGACGATAGACGGCAATTTGTTTGCGTATACGGGGCAAACGACGCCTATTTCGTCGTCGCAAAACTCGTACTTCCCCGCTTTTATTGCTTGAGGAATACTCACGAGCGTTCCGCCGATTTTTCGCGCCGCATACAGACTGTTGCCCGTTGCGGTAAAATAGAATATGGTCATAGTTTTGTCCTCTATTCGTTTTTTCGTGTGGTCGTCGTCGTATTGCACGACCGCTCTTTACCAGTTTTTCTTCTCTTTTCTATGGTCGTTGTTGTGCTTGTGCTGTTCCACCATTTGGGCAAACCATTCCACCATTTGAGGGGCGGTATGCGAGAAGAACGCGCTTTGTTTTTGGTCAAGAGCGGCGATTTGCGCCATATCGTCGTCGGTCAGTTCAAAGTCAAAAACGTCGAAGTTTTGTTTCATTCTCTCTATGTGCGTAGACTTCGGTATTGCAACGACGTCCCTTTGCAAATGCCAACGCAAAATAACTTGCGCCGCCGTTTTTCCGTATTTTTGTCCGATTGCGACGAGCGTCGGGTTTTCAAACATTCCCCCTCTGCCCTCGCCGAACGGTGCCCACGCCTCGTGTTGAACGCCGTATTTTTTCATCCACTCGTGCGCTTCGATTTGCTGATTGTGCGGATGCGTTTCGACTTGGTTCACCATAGGTTTGATTCTTGCAAAACTGCAAATAGCGACGAGTCTGTCGGGATAGAAGTTGCTTACGCCGATTGCTCTGATGACGCCTTCGGCATACAAATCTTCAAGTGCTTTCCACGCGCCGTATACGTCCGAAAACGGTTGATGAAGCAACACGAGGTCGATATAATTCGTTTTCAGTTTTTTCATAGATTCGAGAACGGATTTTTGGGTTTCGTCATAGCCGTAATGCTCAATCCAAACTTTGGTCGTAATGAAAATATCCTCTCTCGGTATGCCCGATTTTGCGATTGCGTTGCCGACTTCTTCTTCGTTGAAATAACTTTGCGCCGTATCGATATGACGATAACCGACTTTGAGCGCGTCGAGAACGCATCTTTCACATTCGTCTTTGCTCACTTGATAAACGCCGTATCCCAACTTGGGCATTTTTACACCGTTTGACAATATTGCATATTCCATATAGCACTTCCTTTTCGTTTTTTGTGACCTCATTATATCCGCAACGCGGCGGAAAGGGGATCTTCAAAAAGTTTATGGCATAAATAAAAAGTTAAAACAAAAAACACAACCGTTTTCGGTCGTGTTTTTATACTGCGTTTGGTTTTCGTCTTTACTTCTTTCGTTCGACGATTCTTTCCACCGCTTTCGTAAATTGCTTGACTTGCTTTGACGGTTCGAGTGAATACATAACGCCGTACGGAACGGTGACGACCGTTTTCGACGGTATGATTTTCAAAAGCGGGTGCACGCTTTCCCAGCCGCTTATTGCGATAATCGGCAAATTGTTTTTTACTGCGACGTTAAACGCCGACAAGTTGAAAAAGTCGAAATCCACGACGTTCACGCCGTCATTTTCAAAGGAATCCCTCAACTCGTCTATATAGCGATTCCACCCTTTGCGTATAAACATAACGCCCGTTTCTTTCAAATCCGCCGACGAAATAACGCGCTTGTTGGCAAGCGGATTTGTCAACGGCACGGCAAAAGAAATCCTCTTATCTTCCAAATGAACGGTTTGAAATCCCCTTTCTTCCTTAAAATCGTCGTCGTAAATCCCTGCAACGACGTCGATTTGCTTGCCGAGATTGCGCAAAATCTCACGCGCGTTTTCGGGCGTATTTTCAAAGGGTATAAGTTCCACTTTCAAATTAGGCGCAATATCCTGTATATCCGCCCATATGTCGAGAATAAATTTTGCGGGCGTCATAACCGACGTGCCGATACGGATTGACCGTTGGTTTTCTTTTCGGTCGATTTCGCGAGCCTTGTCGACGGCTCTCGAGGCATAATCCGCAAGATATTTTGCATCGTCAAGCACGCTTTGTCCCGCCTCGGTCAACTGCAATCCGTGATTACTACGGTTGAAAAGAGTGATTCCGAGTCTGTCTTCGAGCACGTCTATTTGTTTCATTACGGCGGTCGGCGAGATATACATTTCTTCCGCGGTTTTTGAAAAACTGCCGCTTTTTGCCACACAAATAAACGTCAGCAGTTGCGAACTTATCATAGGATTTTTCCTTGCATAAACTTATTTTTCAAATAGTATAACACGTATCGCCGCGTTTTTCAACTCTCTGCCTCGCCGCGTTCGTCAAAACGTAA
>CAVFCJ010000007.1:0-21548 GCA_963620965.1 bacterium | reverse complement strand
TATATCAAGGTGCTGGCCGTACCATTTAAAAAAAACGTAATTTCTAAAATCGCATTATTTTTCATTAATTCTATTTTGTTTGACAATCCGCTTTTCTTTGGGCGAAGAATTAGATATAATCTTTTATATACGAAAGCAAAACTTTTGTATATACGTATCGAATTAACCTTTGTAGGAGAACATATGAAAAACCAAACCATTCTCGTTCTGGATTTCGGCGGACAATACAAGGAACTCATCGCGCGCTCGGTGCGCAGAATGAACGTGTATTCCGTCGTCGAGCCGTCTTGCATTTCAGAGGAAAAACTCAAAGAAATCGACCCTATCGGCATTATCTTTACGGGCGGACCTAACAGCGTTTATCTCGAAAATTCGCCGCGTTGCTCGAAAGCCGTGTTCGATTTGGGCGTACCCATTTTGGGCATATGCTACGGTATGCAGTACATCGCCCACTCTTTCGGCGGCGTCGTAAAGGAAGGCACGGTGCGCGAGTATGGTCAAACGAAAGTTTTCATCGGCGACTGCGCGATTTTCGACGGTCTTTCGGGCGAAGAAGAAATGCTTATGAGCCACACCGACTACGTTGCGCAAGTTCCCGACGGATTCAAGGTTGTGGCAACCACGTCGGATTGTCCGTGCGCGGCAATCGCAAACGAGCAAAAACATATTTACGGCGTGCAATTCCACCCCGAAGTCGAGCGTTCGCTCAACGGAAACAAGGTGCTTGAAAACTTCGTCATAAACGTGTGCGGCGCAACGCGCGACTACTCGCTCGACGACTACATCGACACCCAAATTAAACTCATACGCGAAAAAGTCGGCGACAAGAAGGTTCTTCTCGGTCTTTCGGGCGGCGTTGACAGTTCGGTCGTGGCGGCTCTCATAAGCAAAGCCATTCCCGACCAACTTCTTTGTGTATATGTCGATCACGGCTTTATGCGCAAGAACGAAACCAAACAAATCAAAGAAGCGTTTGCGCCCCTTCCCCTCAAACTCGAAGTCGTTGACGCAAGCGAGAAATTCCTTTCTAAAATCGCAGGCGTAACCGACCCCGAACGCAAAAGAAAGATTATCGGCGAGGAATTTGTCAAGACGTTTGCGGAAGTTGCAAACGCGCAAAAGGGGTACGACTTCCTTGCGCAAGGCACGATTTATCCCGACGTCATCGAATCGGGCGCAAACAACTCGGCAAACATCAAGAGCCACCACAACGTCGGAGGCTTGCCCAAAGATATGCCGTTCACGGGTCTTGTCGAACCCTTGCGAGGGCTTTTCAAAGACGAAGTGCGCATCATAGGCAAAAAACTCGGGTTGCCCGACTATCTCGTCAATCGCCAACCCTTCCCAGGCCCGGGACTTTCAATCCGCACGATAGGCGAAATAACCAAAGAGAAGCTCGATGTCTTGCGCAATGCGGACGCAATCGTGCGTGAGGAAATCGCCGCAAGCGGAATAAAATCCGACCAATATTTTGCAGTCATCACCGACACGAAATCGGTCGGCGTAATCGGTGACTACCGCAACTACGGCTATGTCGTCGTGATAAGAGCGGTCACCACGTCCGACTTTATGACGGCGGAATATACTCGCCTGCCCTATGATTTGCTCACAAAAATGGCATCGCGCATAGTCAACGAAGTGAAAGGCATAAGCCGTGTGTGCTATGATGTTACAGGGAAACCCCCAGCGACCATTGAATGGGAATAAAAAAATTGCGCCGAATGCAAAACACGCAAAATAATATTCCGCAACTGCGACAAAGTCGCAATATCACTGTTGTAAAGCAACAATATCGCTGTCGTAAGACCATATAATTACACCATAAGTGCAATATCACCGTGAAAACAAAGGAACTATGCAACACGTATCCGTAAAACTCAAAAAACTGAATGAAAACGCTATAATACCCAAATATGGCACGCAGTTTTCCGCAGGGGCGGACTTGTACGCTTGCGAGGGGAAAGCCGTCACCGTTCAGCCTCATCAAACCGTGTTCGTACACACTGGCATTGCAATCGAGATTCCCGATGGACTTGTCGGGCTTGTTTATGCAAGGAGCGGACTTGCAAGCAAACGCTCGCTTGCGCCCGCAAACAAAGTTGGGGTTATCGATTGCGATTACAGAGGCGAGATTATCGTATCTTTGCACAACCATTCGGACAAGCCTCAAACCGTCGAGGATAAGGAACGCATTGCGCAACTTGTGATTGCGCCCTGCTTTGTCGCAGACTTCAAAGAAGCGGAAACCTTAAACGACACCGAGCGCGGACAAGGCGGCTTCGGCAGCACGGGAAAAATGTAAACACCGTTTTTTGTCTTGCAAATATTAAAAACTCGCTCTCAAAACTCGGGAAATAGCGAAAAATGGCGATCAAATCGCAATTTTTTAATAAATTTTTCACAAATAGCGAAAAATCTTTTGACAAATCGGCAAATCTGCACTTATGATAATTGCATAAACATTCAAAAAGGAGTGAAAAACGAGGTTATGTCGATGGCACTTGTATCCCTTATCGTCGTAGCAATCATTATTGTAGGCCTTATTATTGTGAAAGAGCCTCGTTTTTGTCATTCAAAATAATCGAATAAAAACAAGAACAAGCGAGGCTCCCAAACAAGTTTGATTTGAGAGCCTCTTTTTTAATTCAAGCGACTTCGAGTGAAAGCATATTTCGCTCGAGGAAGCAAAAAAGGAGAATATCGTTATGAAAAAAACCGGCCTTAAATTGTTGGTTGCAACCGTGTTTACTCTGTCTGTTTGCGCGATGTGTCTTTACGGTTGCGGAAGCAAAAACTATGCGGAAAAGAACAGCGCATATTTTATAGGTGCGTCGGGTCCTTTGACAGGCTCTGCCGCAACCTACGGCATCGCAGTGAAAAACGGCGCGAACCTTGCAGTAAAAGAGATTAACGCACAGGGAGGCGATCAATTCAAATTTGAAATCTACGACGACAAGGCAAGCACCTCTTCTGTCAGCACAAACTTTGCAACCCTTTATGAAGCAGGTATGCAAGTGTCGCTCGGTGCGGTCACATCGGGATCTTGTCTCGAATTCAAAAATTACGCATCCGACAAGAACATATTGTGTCTTTGCCCGTCCGCAACGGCAGACGACGTGACCAAAAACAATACGAATATGTTCCAGATGTGTTTCTCGGACAGCAACCAAGGTTCGGTTACGGTTGAATGGATGAAATCGGACAATGAAAGCGGAGAGAAAAACGTTGCCACATCCACTCGCATAGGCGTTTTCTATTGCAGCAACGACGCATACAGCACGGGCATCTACAACACATTCTCGGCGGCGGCAAAAAGCGCAGGGTACACAATCTCGGCAACAGCGTCTTTCACCAATGACGCAGAGGGCAATCCCCCGACGGATTTCAGTTCGCAAGTCGGCATTTTGAAAGATTGCCAATTCATCTTTATGCCAATCTATTACACTCCTGCGGCAACCTTTATGGAAGCGGCTCAAAAGAGCACGATGTCGAGTGACACAATCTTTTTCGGATGCGACGGCTTTGACGGAATCGACGCCATGAATGGCTTCGACATCCACTCCATCAAGCAAGAAGTGTCCATGCTTTCTCACTTCAACGCCAAGTCCGACAGTGCAAAGAGCAAGGCTTTTGTTGAAGCATACCAAAAAGAATACGGCTCAACCCCCAATCAATTTGCCGCTTCGGCATACGATTGCGTGTATGCCATCGCAAAAGCGATTGCAACTGCAAAACAAAACGGCAAGGATGTTCCGGTCAACATCTCGGCAAAAGACATGACTGCTATTTTGAGAGAAACGTTCACGAGCGCAGACTTCACTTTTGACGGCGTCACCGGCAATCCTATCCGCTGGAACGAGGACGGAACAGTCAATAAAACCGCTCAAAAATTTGAAATTAAAGCAAAAACTGCTTAAAACACGAACGCTGTCAAGGATACTTCTCTTTGGCAGCGTTTTACTCGACTTTGGAGAAATATAAATGAATTTTTTGGTAACTTTCATCAACGGATTGAGCCTCGGCGGCGTATACGCAATGATTGCGCTGGGTTACACTATGGTCTACGGCATAGCAAAACTGCTCAATTTCGCGCATGGTGAAATCATTATGGTGGGCGGCTTCACCCTATTGTTTGTGCTGAACGCAACGGGCGTGACCGTCGTGTCGATAGCGGTGGCAATCGTTGCCGCGATGGCGGTGGGTATTATCACCGAACTTTTGGCATACAGACCTTTGAGAGGAGCGTCGCCCCTTGCCGTACTTAT
Source organism: bacterium (assembly GCA_963620965.1). GTDB lineage: Bacteria > Bacillota > Clostridia > Christensenellales > CAG-917 > CAG-475. Next base: position 17,283 of record CAVFCJ010000007.1, on the reverse strand, counting down.
CACCGCAATCGGCGTAAGTTATCTTTTGAGAAGCATCGCGCAACTTGCATTCGGCACGGAGCCTCGCTATGTCAAAATCGATCTCGGCACCATCCAATCGGGCGACTTCGTGATGAGCGTAGGCACTCTTGTCACGCTTGCGTGCGCAACTGTCGTCATGGTTGCCCTCACACTCTTCATCAACAAGACGAAAACGGGCAAAGCGATGGTTGCGGTGTCAGAGGACAAGGGCGCGGCAATGTTGATGGGCATCAATTCCAACAAAATCATAATGATCACTTTTGCAATCGGGTCTGCGCTTGCCGGTTTTGCGAGTTTTTTCATAATCCTCAAAAATCCGTTTTCGGTGAGCAACACGATGGGTTCGATGCCCGGCATTATGGCGTTCACCGCAGCGGTCATCGGCGGCATCGGCTCCATACCGGGAGCGATGCTCGGCGGACTGCTTTTGGGGCTTATCGAAACTTTTTCAAACTCAATCCCCGAACTCAGTCCGTTTACCGTCGCCATTGAATTTGCGCTGTTGATTTTGATTCTTATCATCAAACCCACAGGCATTTTGGGAAGAAAAAAGAGGGAAAAAGTATGAAGGAAAAACTCTCGTCTTACTTTTCCGCCGTCAAGAAAAGTTTCAAATTAAAAAACTTTGTCACCTACATCGTTTTTGTCATAGTAATCGCAATTCTCCTTCCGCTGTCTGCAACGGAATCGCTCAGCATGAGTTCGTCGTTTCTGCTCGAACAAATAGGCTGCGCGATCATCGCGGCGGTATCGTTGAGCCTTGTCGTCGGCTTTTTGGGCGAACTCTCTTTGGGTCACGCAGGTTTTGTGAGTATAGGTGCGATTTTCGGCGCAACGTTTCAAAACAGCGTCTATCCCGAATTGTCTGAAGCATATCCCCTTTTGGCACTGATAATCACAATGCTTATCGGCGGACTTATCGCCGCGATTTTCGGCTTTATCATCGGGCTTCCCGCGCTGAGATTGAAGGGCGACTATCTTGCAATCGTCACATTGGCGTTCTGTCAAATCGTGCAGACGGTGTTTGAACAAATTCCGTTTTTCGGCGGAGCCATCGGAATTCAAAACGCAATGAGATACAGTTATTCCAAACTTTATCCCATCATATTTATCGTCGCCCTACTCTGCATAATATTGATCAAAAACTTCATACGGAGCAAGCACGGCAGAGCGGTCACCGCAATCAGGGACAACGAAATTGCGGCACGCGCAATGGGCGTCAATGTTTCTTTCTACAAAATCTTCGTATTTGTGCTGTCCTCTTTTATCGCAGGCATCGCGGGCGTTTTGATTGCGGCGACAAAAAACTCGGTTGCTGCAAACGCTTTCACCTACAACTACTCGATTGACATATTGGTCATGGTGGTTTTGGGAGGAATGGGCAACATCAACGGAAGCATCATCGCCGCCGCCCTCATAACGTTTTTGAACGTCCGACTCAACAATGTATTTTCGGGGGATCTTGCCGCAATCAAAAACATCGTATATGCGCTGATTTTAGTGCTTATCGTCATATACACAAACGCGCCGAAACTCAAGCCATTCCGCGAAAAATACAACGTTGCGACGCTTGGAGCATTGATAAAGAACACCATAACTCAACACATAATGAAACGCACAGAAAAAGTCGACCCGTCAAAGGAAAAAGACTTCGACGCGGACTGGTCCAAAATTCCCACAAAAGTCGATATGGACGAGGTGCTTTCTCTCGACGTTTTGCCCAAGAGCAAGGCGGACGACGCGCAGACGCAAGGAGACGAAAATGAGTGATATAATCTTAAAAACGGAAAATCTCGGGATTTCGTTTGGAGGTCTGAAAGCGGTTGAGGACGTCAATATAAGCATACAAAAAGGTTTGACCTACGGACTTATCGGGCCCAACGGCGCAGGCAAAACCACCGTGTTCAACCTAATCACCGGCGTATACAAGCCGACGGCGGGAAGAATCTTTTTGGCAGACGAGGACATCACGGGCAAAAATCAAACTGAAATCAACAAAAAGGGCATTGCGCGCACCTTTCAAAACATTAGGTTGTTCAATAATATGAGCGTTGTCAAAAACGTTATGGTCGCACTTGCAAATCAACCCGAGTTCAGGTGCAATATCGCGCAGAGCCTTTTGAGAACGCCGAAGTTTTTCTACACGGAAATCGCAATGCGCGACAAGGCAAAGGAACTGCTCGATACGTTCGGACTGCTCAAAGAGCGCAATCAACTTGCCTACAACCTCCCCTACGGAAAGCAGAGAAAACTCGAAATCGCGCGTGCGCTCGCGACAAATCCGAAACTCTTGCTTTTGGACGAGCCTGCCGCCGGCATGAATCCGCACGAAACGGCAGAATTGATGGACACAATCAAATTTGTCAAAGACAAGTTTGACATCACCGTTCTTTTGATAGAGCACGATATGAAACTCGTCGGCGGCATCTGCGACGAAATCACGGTTTTGGAATTCGGAAAAGAGTTGCTCTCGGGCAAAACTTCCAACATTCTCAACGATCCGCGCGTCATCAAAGCATATTTGGGGGATTGAAAATGGCACTACTCGAAGTTAGAGATCTCAAGGTCAACTATGGTCTAATCACCGCCGTCAAAGGTGTTTCTTTCGATGTCAACGAGGGTGAAATCGTGTCGCTCATCGGCGCAAACGGCGCAGGCAAAACCACCATTATGCAGGCAATAAGCGGACTTCTTCCGAAGTCGGGCGGAAGTGTGTTTTTTGATGGCGAGGACGTCACACACCTGCCCGCACACAAACTCATCGCAAAAGGTTTGACGCAAGTTCCCGAGGGACGCAGAGTTTTTCAGGGGTTGAGCGTCAAAGACAACCTCGCGCTCGGCGCATATTCCGTCAAGGACTCCAAGAAAATCAAGGATGCATACGAAAAAGTGTATGAAATCTTCCCTCTGTTGAAGGAGCGCGCAAAACAAGTGAGCGGCACTCTGTCGGGAGGCGAACAGCAAATGCTCGCCGTTGCAAGAGCGTTGATGTCAAGCCCCAAAATGCTGCTGTTGGACGAGCCGTCTATGGGATTGTCACCGCTGTTTGTCAACGTCATTTTTGACGTCATAAAAAGTATAAACGAAGCAGGCACAACTGTGTTTGTCGTTGAACAAAACGCCCAAAAAGCACTGACAATCGCAAACCGTGCCTATGTGCTTGAAACAGGCCTTATCTCCCTCGAAGGTTCGGGACAAGACCTCTTGCAAGACGAAAAAATCAAAATCGCATATTTGGGCGAATGACGAACCGTCTATCTTACAATCGCTTTTCGGCAAGTTGATACCGCTCGCACGCAAGTTATAGCAAGCCGCCTCCGACAAACCTGCCGAAACCTTGAAAACAAAACAAAAATCAAAATTTATACAAACAATTATTCTTGCGAAAACACAAAGCGAAAGGGACTGCAAACGCGATCCCTTTTCATTTGTCGTCAAAATATAACAAGTGCATTTTCTGCTTGAATTTCACTCAATCTCGAAATAGTTGAGAAATACGATTGTACGCTTCATTGCCTCTTTGGATATTTTGAGGAATTGCGCGACGGCAAATGCGTGCACTGCCCATTTGCCCTCGCCGTGATAGTGTTCATACGCAACGCCGAGTTGCCGAAACTTCTTCACAAGGTCGAACGTAAGCACCGCAAGTTTGTCGTTCTCTGCCGAAATTGCAAAAGTCGGCGGGAAGTTTTCCGTCACCCAGTTGATGGGTGAAACCTCTTTTTGCTGTTCCTCGCTACATTCCTCGACGGGCGTACCCTTGCAATAGGATTGCGTGTAAATGCCTATGTTTTTGAAGCCGGTATGCACGGCTTTGGGGAAGTCATACACACCGCAGTTGAGCATAAGTGCGGAGATTTTTTGGTCTTTCGAGCGTTCGTCGAGGTCGAAGTGCGAAGCGTATTCGAGATTGGTGCTTATCGCACCTGCCATACTACTCAAATGCGCGCCCGCGCTCTCGCCGCCAACGAAGATGCGGTCCATGTCTATGTTGTACTCGTCTGCGTGGTCTTTGAGCCAGGCAAACGCCTTGTACACGTTTTGAATCATCTCGGGATGACCGTAAAACGGAGCGTCGCCGTAATAAAGACTTGCCACGAAATATCCCGTTTTTTCGCAAAGTTTGGTGGTGTACGCCTCTCTTGTTTCGGGAAGCCCTCCTATCCAACCGCCGCCGTGAATATATATAAACACGCGCGCTTTTTTGTTCCTATCCCTATCCTTTCTCTCGTATATATCGAGATAAAGGCGTTTGTCGTTTTGGTCGTATCTCAAAAACCTCGTGGTTTTGACTTTGTGCGAGCGGCGAAAACTGAAAATGGTGAGCCAGCCCAGAAACTCGTTCTTTGCGTGTCCGCCCGCAACGTAAAGATACTTTGCGTCGTAAGCAGCTTTCTTCGCTTGTTTTTTTGCTCGCTTCTTTGCCTTTGCCGTGATGTCGGCAACGTTCTCTTTGGCAAGCACGAGTTTTGCTTCTCTTTCCTCGCGCTTGATTTTCTTGTCGAGTTCCTCTCGCCTTTTTTCGAGTTGCGCGTATTTTTGGTCGAAAACATCTCTTTTGGCAAGATTATCGAGAGCCGTAAATATGCGTCGTTTCATACGTCATTCCCCGTGTAAATAGATTTGTACATTTTGCTTTTATATTGCAAAACAAGGTTTTTATCGCATAGTTTTGCAAATATAAACCTTGTTTTCGTGTTTGATATGCGTTTTATGCTTTTTCCGCAAACGAGCCGTCCTTGGTGTCCTTGATGACGTAGCCGAGTTCGTTTATCTTTGCTCTTATTGCGTCAGCGCTTACCCAGTCCTTGTTTGCTTTGGCAACCTTGCGTTGCTCAACGAGGTCGAGAACTTCTTGCGGAATCGCACCCTCTTTTGCCTTTTGCTTTTGCTCGTAGTATGCGATAAAGTCTTTGGGATTGCTCCTGAAAAGTCCAAGCAAATCGTAGGTTTTCACAACTTGTTTTGCGTCCGCAACCGCGTCGGAATCGCCCGCTCTCAACTTCGCTCTTATGCCCTTGAATATGCCGAACAAGTCCGCAAGTGCCTTTGCCGTGTTGAAGTCGTCGTCCATTGCGCGATTGAAGCCCTCGTCAATCCACTTGCTTTGCTTGTCGCTCGAAAGTCCGCTTTCGTTCACCTCGTCAAGCACCTTGTAAAACTCATACATATGCTTGTCCGCGTCGGGAAAAAGTTCGTTCGTGATATTGATATCGCCTCTGTAATTCGTCTGCAAAAGCGCGTACTTTATTGTTTCAGGTTTGTACTCATCGAGAAGGTCGGAAAGAAGCAAACTGTTTCCGAGCGACTTGCTCATCTTCTGTCCGTTGACCTTGATAAGTCCGTTGTGAATCCAGTATTTTGCAAACTGCTTGCCTGTGAGCGATTCTGTTTGCGCAATCTCGTTTTCATGGTGGGGGAAGATGAGATCTCTGCCGCCACCGTGAATGTCTATCTGATCGCCGAACGCCGCTCTGTTCATAGCCGAACATTCGATGTGCCAGCCTGGTCTGCCCTTACCCCACGGCGATTCCCAGTATATTTCGCCTTCCTTTGCCGACTTCCAAAGCGCGAAGTCGAGAGGATTACGCTTGTTTTCCTCATTCTCTATGCGCACGCTTTCGTAAGCGTCTTCAAGCCGTCTGCCGCTGAGTTTGCCGTAGCCCGGGAAACTCTCAACGGAAAAATAAACATCGCCTCTGTCCGTTGCGTAGGCGTGCCCTTTTTCTATGAGTTTGGACACGAAGTCTATGATATTGTCGATGTTGCAAGTCGCTTTGAGCCAAATCGTGGGGTCGTCAACCTCGAATTTGCGCATAAGTTTGTCAATGCGATCGATCATCATACTTGCGTATTCGAGAGGCGGTATGCCCGTTTCTTTGGATTTTGCGATGATCTTGTCGTCAACGTCCGTGTAGTTGCGAGCATAGTTGACCTTGTAGCCGATTTTCTCGAAATACTTGCGGATTATATCGTAAATGAGCGCTTGGTATGCGTGACCGATATGAGCCTCGCCCGAAACCGTGATTCCACACGCGTACATATTGATTTGACCTTCGTGAATGGGCGAAAAGTCCTCTTTTTTTCTCGTTAGTGTATTGTAAATTTTCATACGGAACTTTGTCCTTTTATATATGCGGTTTGTCCGCCTGAGATTTATTTTGCTCAAATTGAGCCTCGATTTCCTCCACTTCGGACGGGAGAATGTTGTCCTCGTCGACAGTTATGGAATACCTGCAAGAGCGCACGCCAAGAGCTTTTTCGAGTTCATAAACGCGTTTGTTGAGTCTCAAAAATTCTTCCATAATGGGGTCGGGAAGAAGAATCTGATCCATATCTGCGATTCGCTTGCCGTCCTGCTTGACGACTCTTCCCGGAACGCCTACGACGGTCGAGTACGGCGGAACGTCTTTTAGCACCACGCTTCCCGCACCGATTTTGCTGTGTGCACCGATGTGTACTGGTCCTAAAACTTTTGCGCCCGCCGACACCATAACGCCCTCGTCGAGCGTGGGGTGACGTTTGCCCGTGTCCTTGCCGGTGCCGCCCAGCGTTACGCCTTGATAAAGCACACAGTTGTCGCCTATTTCGGTTGTTTCGCCTATGACGAGTCCAACGCCGTGATCAATGAATATTCCGCTTCCTATAGTCGCGGCAGGGTGAATGTCGATGCCTGTCTTTTTTTTTGCCTTGAACGCAATGTAAAGGGCGAGCGACTTCATCCCTTTGAGCCACAACTTGTGCGCATAACGATAAGCACACAAGGCTTTATACCCTGTGTACGTTCGTCTTACAATCCTACTGCTCGTGGCAGCGGGATCTTTTTGCATAATGACTTGAAAATCGCGCTTTTTTGCTTCGGAAATTTTCATGTTTTTCCTTGGTTATTCGGCGTCTTTATCCTTATTTTCGGAAGGGACGTTATCTGTTGATTCGCCGTTTTTATTATCCTCGGGTCTGTTTATCTTGGACGAGAACAAACTCTCGCCGCTCGACTCTTGACCGAACAAAGCGTTGATTTCGTCTTCGTAGATGGTTTCCTTCTCGTAAAGAGCCTTGACCATCGCGTCCATAATTGAGCGATTTTCTTTCAATATATTCAAAGCGACCTGATATTGCGTATCGATGATGGTTTTGACTTCCTCGTCGATTTTTGCCGCGACTTCTTCGCTGTAATTGAGGTGCGTCTGATAATCTCTGCCGAGGAACACTTCTTCGCTCGTGCCGAGATACATATTGCCGATAGAATCGGACATACCCCACTCGGTGACCATACGTCTTGCAAGTTGCGTGGCTCTCTGAATGTCGTTTGACGCGCCCGTCGAGATATCCTTGATGACGAGTTCTTCCGCCGCGCGTCCGCCGAGCATCATTGCGATGTCGTCGAGCAGTTTGCCTTTTGTCATATGGTTGTCGTCGTTTTCGGGAAGGGTTATGGTGTAGCCCGCAGCCATACCGCGAGGTATGATGCTCACCTCGTGTACGTCATCGCAGTGCTTCATAAGTTTTGCGACGATTGCGTGGCCGCTTTCGTGATACGCGGTGATACGCTTGTCGGACTCGGTGATAAGACGAGATTTCTTTGCAGGACCTGCCATAACTTTGTTGACGGCCTCGCTGATATCCTTCATCGTGATAACCTTTCTGTTTGCTCTCGCCGCCAAAATCGCGGATTCGTTGAGGATGTTCTCGATGTCCGCGCCTGTAAATCCGGGTGTGAGTCTTGCAAGCGACTTGAAGTTGATGTCGGACGCAAGCGGTTTGTTGCGAGAGTGAACTTTGAAGATTTCCTCTCTGCCCTTGACGTCGGGAACGTTGACGTAGATTTGTCTGTCGAATCTGCCCGGACGCATAAGAGCGGGGTCAAGGATATCCGCGCGGTTTGTCGCCGCCATAACGATGATGGAACTGCTTGCCTCGAAGCCGTCCATTTGAACGAGAAGTTGGTTGAGGGTTTGTTCTCTTTCGTCGTTGCCGCCGCCGAGACCCGCGCCGCGTTGACGACCCACTGCGTCGATTTCGTCAATGAATATAATGCAAGGCATATTCTTTTGCGCCTGCTCGAACAAATCTCTCACTCGCGACGCACCCACGCCTACGAACATTTCCACGAAGTCCGAACCGCTAATCGAGAAGAACGGCACGTTCGCCTCGCCTGCAACTGCCTTTGCAAAGAGCGTTTTGCCCGTGCCCGGAGGGCCTACGAGAAGAACACCGCGAGGAATGCGCGCGCCTATATCCGTATACTTTTTGGGGTGTTTGAGGAAGTCCACGATTTCTTGCAATTCCTGCTTTTCTTCCTCTGCGCCCGCAACGTCGTTGAATCTGACTTTGATGTCGCGCACTTGGTTTGCTTTGGTCTTGCCGAAGTTGAGGGCTTGACCTTGCGCGCCCGCACTCTTTCTCAACACGATCATGAATATGCCGAAAAGCGCGGCGTAAAGAATGAGCGGAACGAGAATGCTCGAAAGAAGCGAACCGCTGGACGGGTCGTCATATCTTACAGTTACGCCGTCAAGCAAGCCTGCTTCGGTAAATTCCTTGATAACTTCGGAAAAAGCGACTCTGCCTTGCGTGTTGACGAAATAGCCGTAGCTTTTGTCGCCCGTCTTTTGTATGTTTGCAGAATAACTGCCCTCGATGTAAATCGCCTGAATCTCGCCGCGTTTGAGCATCTCTACGAAACTGTCTTCCGTGCCTTGATAGTTTATTTCGGTTGGTCTTGTCAGTTCATACGCGATAACGAACGCGATGATGACGAGAAGTATCACGCCGACGATGATGAGTGTGCGTCTTGTGGTTGGTTTCATCTATCCTCCTGAAATCGACGCGGTGCGACGATTCCGTAATAATCATATATTATGTTCTACATATTATAAAAATTAAATACGAAAAAGTCAATGCAACAAGAAAAGTTTGCAGTCCTTGCCGCCGTGTCTTTTGAGTTTAGTATGTTTAAATGTTAAAGAAAAACCATTAAAAACGCATTAAACCGCCACACATTTTTAATATTTCGGGCAAAAAAATACGCATTGCCCGCTAATAAATTGCCATATACAATACTACCGCCGCCACCAAGAGGTTGTATCGTTCAACAAAAACGCAAAATTCCACATGAAACATACCGGGGGCGACATCCTCGATTGGCACCCGTGCGCGTACATAAAGAAACGGCGGTCGATATGTTTTTTGTCGGCCACCGTTTCTTTGTACGAAAAATTATTTTCCGCCGCTTTTTTGGTTATAACGCTTTCGTTATTCCGTTTGGATTTTCTTCATCTTTGAAAAGTAGTTCACTTCGCCGATAACGAACAGCAAACCCGCAACGACGAACATCGTGATGCCGATGCCGTAGCCGACGCTTCCCGGAACGAGAAAGAAGAATGCAAGCCCCACGGAAAACGCGATGAATGCAACCAAAAGGAACAAAATCATCACGTTCATATTGCCGAGTTCCGCAACTCTTTTGACGAGATTTTTGTCTTCCATATCACACCTCCTTTTGCCATATCGTGTGCAAAAATCGGTTTTTTATTCTTTTTAGGAAGTGCAAAAATACCGCTTTTCGCGTTTAGATTTTCGGCGCGCGGCAATAATTAGGCAATGAGAAAAACAAAACGTAAACAAGACGAAACCGAAAAAATCTATATCCCCTCTCAACTTTCCTCTTGCGTGGCAGAGTCCGAAAGCGGTGACGAATGCGACCCGCTCGCACCGTTCGTTGCGCGCATGTTCAACGACATAACTCAAAAAGGCGACAGAGAAGTCGTCGTCGTATGCTTCGGCACAAACGCGATTTCGGGCGACTCTCTCGGTCCGTCCGTCGGCACTCTGCTCACAAAAAAATACGATGTTTCCACATTTGTATACGGCACGGACGAGGCGCAAATCAACGGTAAAAATATGAGGGAATGGCTTGCGTTTATAAAGTCCGTTCACCAAAACGCATTGTTTGTCGCGGTGGACGCTTCGCTCGGAAACAAGGACAAGGTCGGGCAAATCGTACTTCGCAACGACGGCGTGTGTCCGTCGGGCGTGACGGGTAAATCCGAGCGTTTCGGCGATATAGGCGTCTTGGGGATAGTCGCTCGCAATTACGGCGACCATCTTGTACAACTTATGATCGTATCGCCTGTTTACGTTGACAATTTGGCAAATGAAATAGCGGTTATGTTGAAATCGGCACTTACGTGAAGAATTTTATGTAAATCGTTTTTGTCGCTTCATAGCCGTTTATTCAATTTTTTTTGCAGTATTATTCGCCAATTTTGAAAGGGCTGTGGTGTGCAACCGAACTTTTTTTGTTTTTGTATTGCATATAATCTTATATCAGGTTATAATGTTTATAATCAATACTTTGCGCATACGCGCGCCATTGACGCGCCTGCGCACAACGGAAGGTGCAATTATGACGTCATTTTTACTGTCTGCCGACATACCTTACGCAGACATCGCATTTTTCGTCATTGTCGCGCTCGGCTTGATTTTGGGCGTCATACGAGGATTTTCAAAATCCTTTAAGGGCGTGTTTCTCTCGATCGCGATTATGCTTGCGGCACTACTCCTGATATCTCCCACTTTCGATCCGGTACGCAATCTCGATATGTTCAAAAATATGGAATCTTCCATAACCGAAAAAATCGAGAGCGGCGACAAGATTTTCTCGCAGAAAATATTTATAGGCACGGACAGCGAAACCGGTGAGAAAAAATATTATGTCGAAGTATCGGGTGAGGAAGGCACGTCGAAGGTCGAACTCGAAAACAGCATGGGCGACGGACTGACTTCTTCTCTCAAAGGCAAATTCGCACTGTGGCTGGCAAAGACGTTTATAACCGACGACGGACAGACGGTAGGCGGCGTTGCAGGCACATTCGTATCCGACATAATCGTTGCGGTGATTATGTTTGTGGTGTACTGCGTTGCGCTAGGTCTTATATGCTGGCTTCTTCGCAAGATATTTGCAAAAATGCACACGTCAGAATCGGGCGCGCTAAAAGCCATCGATCGCACTTTCGGCGCAATTGTGTCGACGGCGTTCGCACTTGTTTTTATCCTTGTAGTGCTTGCAATTCTCAACGCTCTCAAAGACAAACTGCCAACGGTTGATGAGGCTCTTTCGTCCTCGCCGATTTGCGGATATTTTTATCAAAACAATCCTGTTGCAAAACTCTTCACCGAAATATTCGGTTGATAAATCTCGTGTCTGCTTTGTGCAGGCACATTTAATATTATGGGGTATATTATGAAAGTACTTCGCGGAACTTTAACATTCGTTCTCGGTATGGTGATAGGCATCATACTTTTCGTCCTCGCAATCGGCGGTGCGGTCGTTGCGGTCGGAACATCCGTTACGGTCGGACAACTTCAACAAAACTTCACCGAAGAAGGTCCGATTGCCTCTGATAGCGACCTCTACAATCAAACCATTCTCGACGCTATCAAAAACGTTGTTGCCGACGTGCAAGGCTTTTCTTCGGGCAGCGTGTCGTTGCAAACGCTTTATCAACACTACGGCATTTCTATTCTCAACGGAATCAGCGGAATCGACTTCACCACAAAGGACTTCTACACCACACCCGTCAAGGATGTGTTGAATGACTTGTCAATCGTCGTAAACTCGTTCACGCTAGACGACGTAAGCAAACTTGCGGACATAAACTTTTCGGAGTTTAATCTGCCAATACTCGACGACAACCTCGACAACAACGTAAAAGGCGCAATCGAGAACATCATGGGTTCGCTCAACGGTGATTTGTCTGTGAGGAAAATCAAGGACAATTTCGGCATCGACATCGGCGTTGAGGACAATAAACTCATTGCTACATTGCAAGACGTTTCGATGTCCTCGTTTGGTGAAGTGGTGAACGCAATCACTCTCGATAAACTTTTGGAAGTGGATTCCGACTCGTTCATCCCCAAGGGCGACAACCTCGTATACCAAAAGGTTGACATATACGAGGAAGTTTCAAAGACCGACCTCGCAAATGCCAACTACTCCACCACTCTCGGCATCGAAACCTACATTGCGGGCGCAACCGACACCGACAGCGACGGCACGACTGACAAACTTGTCGAAAAAGAACTCCGCTACGTCAAAAAGACCGTGAAGAGTGAGGACGGCACGGAAAGCGAAAAATATGTCGTCGACAATTCTTGCTATGCGGAAGAATTTTCCGTCGACGAGAACGAAACGACCTTCTATCGTCATGTCGAATACGTCGTTGCAACAAATGCATCGGCAAGCCCCGCAAGCCTCTATATACTCGCATACGCCAACCGCATTGCGACGATCAACGGCGCAAATTACACCCTCATATCGAAAGGATTCGTACCATTGACCGATATTACGTTTGCGACAACGCCTGATAACAAAGGCAATAAACTCGACATTCAGGCAGTCAAATACAAACTCGAAGACGGAACGTTCGAAGAAAGCGAAACGTTCTATGTTATGGATGCTGAAATCAACAAGGACAGCATGCTCCGCACCCTCGACGAAGGCGAAAAAGCGGACGGCAAAACACCCTATTTGCGCATACACAAAGGCGCTTCGGCGCAAGTGTTGCAAATCGTGTCAAACATGAGCGTTGTCGAACTTCAAAACGCAGACAACCTTCTAGATCAATTCACAATAGGCGACGTTGTGGACACCACAAAACCCGACACCGCAAAGGCAATCATCGCGCTCAAAGACTGTAAACTCAGCGAAATAGGCGTGAAAATCAACGACCTCAAAATCGATGAGTTTATCGATATAGACGACGATTCCGCCCCGATAATGAAGGCTCTTGCAAATAGAGGCTGCACCCTCAAAGACCTCGACACCGTCGCAAACAAACTGACAATCGGTGAAGTTTTGAGCATCGAATACGACGTGTACGAGGAAGCACCTGACGGCGCATACGTCAAATGCGATGTGTTTGTCCCCTACAACTCATACGCACACGGCGAGAGTGTTCAACTTTACCAAAAGCAAGAGGACGGAACGTACAGCGAGGTGACGGCGGTTGCGGAAGGCGAAACCTCATACGTCGCAGTCGCAAGATACCGCCTCTACAACTCCGACACCGATGGCACGGCAACAAGGTATAAGCGCACCACGTCGGGCGCAACGGCTCTTGCCCTCCAACAAATGGCAAGACGCGGCTACACCCTCGATGAAATCGGCACCAAACTCAACAATATGTTCTTTGACGAACTCGTACGCATCGAAAGCGGCGACAATATCCTTATGAAATCGCTGTCTAAAAAGGACGCGACCCTCGCCAACATAAGCGAGATCGTGGATACGCTCAAAGTGGACGAGGTCATCGAAATAAACGGAACATCCTCTCGCCTTATGCAATCGCTCAAAGCAAGAGATTGCCTCGTCACAGAACTCGGCAATATATCCGACCAACTCACCCTTGCCGAAACAACCGACCTCGCGTTTTACGAGTACACCGAATCGGCAAATGGCAAATACGTCAAAGTGGTTGAGGATAAATACATCTACTGCGACGGCAACAAATATTTTGAAAGCGAACGCTACTCGAAAGACGACAAGGGCAATTACGTTCTCGACGTAAACGGCAAATACGCAAAAGCGTTCTATTTCACTCTCTATAACCCCGTGCAGCACAGCGGGCTTACGACCTACACTCGCACAACGGATGAAACCGAACTCGGCTATGCGCCGTCGTCTGCGGTGCTTCAACGCATGGCGTATTCAACGCTCGGCGAATTCTCGGATTCATTTGGCAATCTCACGCTCGGCGATGTTATGGATATCGATGTGGATATCTACACACAAGACGCAATCGTCAATCCCGACGCATCCTATTTCTACTATGACGCCACAAATCGCCTCTTTATGAGACAAGGCGATTCTGTCCCGACCACCGTTACAGAAACATACAAAAACTATAAAATCAAAACCGCAGGCACAAGTTCGTCGGTTATCAAACGCCTTGCGTACGTCCCCGTTGACGATTTGTCAAGCGCGATGGAAATCGTGATGAAAGATATGCTCCTTTCCGAACTCGTGAACGTGTATGAATTCTCGACAATCGAGAGTATCGACGCGACCTTTGACAAAGACACAAGTACGATTGGCGAAAATGATCGCTTTATCGTCGATCAAGTCGGCGTGGAAATCGATTCGGAAGGCAACGAAAAGCCCTACACCTACGTCTATGACGAAACGGGCAAGTATATCGCAAGAAGTTACGCTTTTGCCAAAGCAAACGGCACGCTGCTCGACGAAAGAAAAAGCGGCAAGGTTTCTTTCAAATACGAGCAAACAAAGTTAATTAGCGACCTTGTTAGCGGCAGTACGACGGGCAATATTTATTACTACGGTACAAAAGACGGAACAAATGTGTACGACAACAACGCCATTCTTTGCGCATATGTCGCATATAAAAACTCATCGTCCTTAACCGAAACCACCTCCGACAAACTTTATAAACGCGTTGACGGAACAGATTATACTCGCGATAAATACGACAATACTACAGGCGACCTCTACGTCCTCATCAACGGCAAGTACGTGAAGTATGACTCGTCAAATCTCGCTCACGCAGACGAAACAATCTACCAAAAACAAGCAGAATCTGGCAAGATATACTTTGTGGATAAATCCACACCGAGCGTTGTTGGTGATGATAGCTACGCTTATAAAAAAACGGATGTGATTTACGCAAAACAATACTGTGAAAACATCTATATTAAAGACGCAACCGGCGCATACGTCGTCATCAACGGCAAGGCGGAACCGTATGTCGAGGGCGTACACACCTTAGATGCAAGATACCGCATAGAAATCGGCTACCTTGCGCAAGCCAACGAAGTGTACAACACCACAACGACAAGCGGCGCCTACACAAATCCCCTTCCCCGCATCGGCGCAAGAGTGACCGTCGAAAACGAGAAGAGCGAAGCGGTGCTTCGTATGATTGCAAGAGAGCAAGTCACAATCGAGAACATCAACGACATTATAAAAGACGCAAAAATTTCCGATATTATGGACATAACGGAAGGTAGTTTGTTCTACCGCTTCAAAGAAAGCAAACTCAACGATTTGAGCAGTGAGGTCGAAAAGACGTTTGCAAATATGACAATGGGACAAATCATCATGTATGCAAACATAACAGACCTTAATGAAGGCGTAAAAGAAACCGTTTCCGATATAACGCTTGAAAACTTCTTCCGCAGCCTTACCATCAACAACGGCATTGTCGTTGATCTCGAAAAAGCATACGGTTACCAAGCGTAACGCCGTAGTTTGAAAATCAAGAAAACAATCTAATTCAAAGGTAATTAAAAACACAAAAACGACTGTTTATCAGCCGTTTTTGTTTTGATTAAGTGTTTATTTTGCAATGATCTTATATGATTTTACTTTTCGGAAAGCTCGAGCCATTCTTCTTCCATAGGTGCGAGTTTTTCTTTGAGCGCGGCAATTTGTGACTCGATTTCGGCAATCTTGACGTAGTCCGTATACACGCTTTCGTCGTTGTGCATAACGTCCTGCAAAGATGAAATCTGCTCGTTGAGTACGTTCATTTTTTCTTCGAGAAAACTCATTCTGTGCGCGCGCCTCGCTTCTTCTTTGCTTTGCGATACGGGCTTTTCTTTTCTCTTGATTTCGGCGGATTTTCCTTGAATATCGTCGCTTTCGCTTGCGGTTTTTCTCGATTCGTAATCGGAATATTTGCCGTCGAAAAGTTCGATTTTTCCGTCGTTGAAAACTATGAGTCTATCGCACACTCGGTTGATAAAATATCTGTCGTGCGACACGGTTATAACCGTTCCCGTGTAGTTTGAAAGCAATCTTTCAAGCGTTTCCTTGCCGATAATGTCCATATGGTTGGTCGGCTCGTCGAGTATGAGAATATTCGGTTTTTTCCTCAAAATTTTGCAAAGCGCGAGCCTTACCTTTTCGCCGCCCGACAAGTCGCATATACGCTTGAAAACGTCGTCGCCCGAGAGCATAAAAGAGCCGAGCGCACTGCGCGCTTCGGTGTTGGACAACATAGGAAATTCGTTTTGGAAATCTTCGAGCACCGTGAGCGTCGAAAAACTCTGCGTCGAGGTTTGGTCGAAATACCCAACTTGTGCGTGAAGTCCGAAAGTCGCGCTGCCGCCGAGCGGTTTGAGTTTGTGAACGATTGTTTTCACAAGCGTGGATTTGCCCGTGCCGTTCTGCCCTATTATGCCGACTTTTTGACCTCGTTTGACAACGGTGTCAACCTCGCCGAGCGGCTTGTCGTAACCGAATACGAGTTTGTCGATAACCACCGCTTTTTCGACGGTTTCGCGTTCGGGTTGAAAGTTAGAGCGGAAAGTTGCCGTATCGAAATTGCTCGGCGTTCCCACTTCGCCTATGCGCTCGATTTGTTTGAGTTTGGCTTGCGCCATTGCGGCTTTGTTTGCCTTGTATCTGAACTTTTCCACAAGCGCGTTGAGGCGGTCTATTTCCTTTTTGCGCATAATCGAATCTTTGAGTGCCTTGTCGTAGGCTTGCTGTTTTTGCGCCATAAACGAGGTGTAGTTGCCCGAGTAACGCTTCGTTTCGCCGTATTCGATTTCGTATACGACGTTCACGATTTTGTCCAAAAACATACGGTCGTGCGACACTATCACGCAGGATTTCTTGTATGCGTAAAGATAGTTTTCAAGCCACTCGATAGCCTCTAAATCCAAATGGTTGGTAGGCTCGTCCAAAAGCAAAACGTCCGGCTTTGACAAAAGCAGTTTCAAAAGCGCGATTTTGGTGCGCTGTCCGCCCGAAAACTCGCACAGCGGCTTTTTCATATCCTCGTTTGAAAATCCGAACTTTTTCACCGCCGTGAGATACTCTTTTTTATAGGTATATCCGCCCTCTCGCTCGAATTGCTCGCAAAGACGAGAATATCTTTTTACGTTTTGGTCGCAAGAATTCGTTTGCAGCGCCGAAAGCGCGCTTTCCATATCCGCCTCTATGCCGAGCAAATCGGAATATGCGTCCAAAATCTCGTCGAGCATAGTTTTGGACTTATCGTCGTTGCTGGTCTGCTTCAAAAATCCGATGACGGGATTTCCGCTTGTAAAAACGCCGTACGGTGCGTCGTCCTCGCCCTTTTGGCACTCGACCTCGCCCGTCAAAACTTTGAGAAGCGTAGTTTTTCCGCAACCGTTGCGCCCGATAAGCGCGATTTTTTCGTTTTCGTGAATGACGAAATCCGCCTGATAAATCACCGGCGTTCCGTCATATTCTACCGCTACGTTGGATACGTT
>CAVFCJ010000006.1:0-31356 GCA_963620965.1 bacterium | reverse complement strand
TATGATTACAACCACGTTATCCGCATTGAGCGGCGGAGCAATCGCAGGTATCGTCATCGGAAGCGTTGCGGGCGCAATACTTCTTCTCTTCCTGCTCTTGTTCGTTATGTACTTCTTCAACCTCGATTCCAAACTCTTGGCGCACGTTCAAAAATTCCTTCAAAAGTTCTACGACAAGCGCAAGAGAAATCGTCATCTTGAATAATAATGAAACTTTACGATTCCACAATTTCAAAATCGCTTGAACTTGCGGGAAGCGAACTAAAATCGCTTCCCGTTTCTTCGAGTTGGAAAAACCTCGACGAGAAAGTCTTTCTCTTTCCCGACGATGGCGCGGTGGAACTCGGCGCGACGGGACAAAATTCAAGTTATCTCATCGCCTACACCACCGACGAAAAACTCGTGCAAAAAGACGAGATTCTTCTTCGCGGCAAGGACATAAAGGACTTGTCGGGCGACGTGCCTTTTGCAAGAATCGCAATCATTCTGCTTGACGAAAACACCGAGCAGAACTTTGACAAGGAACAAAAGGTCTATCGTATTCTGCGCGACGTGGAATACAAACGCTACAAGGTCAATCCCGACGGATATATGATAAGAGTCAACACAAACCTCTTGCGCGAAGGCGGCAGAGTTTCAAAGGACGCAAAGGCAAAAGGCATATCCTTTTCCGATGTCGGCGCGATACTCTTGAACGCATACAAGCAAGACAAAAACGTCAAAGCCGTCAAACAGATTTTCATCACCGACCCGACCTTCGATTTCAAAACTTTCGAGCAAACGGCAAAACTCAACGAGGGCATAACCGTCACGCTCGACCACATCCTCAAAAACTTGAAAATGGATTGCGCAACGTGTTCGTTCAAAGACATTTGCGACACAATCGAGGGTATGCGCGACGTGCATAAGAGAGAAGAATACAAGTTCTAAATTGCAAAATCAACGTTTTATTTATTCAAAAAGCGCACTTTAAGTGCGCTTTTCGTTTGTTTTTCAATTTTTTATTTTCTGATACCGTTCGTTTTTCGTCGTCTACGAATTGCTTTTAAGCAACGCTCTATCGGCGTTTTTTCTTATTCGATACCGTCGAAGAAATCTATGAGTTTTGCAAGTTTTTGCTCTGCCGTGAGTTTGTTCACCTCGAATATCATAGACGGCGGTATGGTGGTCGTAAGCACCACGCTTCCGCTGTTTTTGGCTACGGCGTTCATAAGGCTCTCGTTTTTGAAGATGTCGGAATCATAGAAATTTACGCACGCGCCGTTGCGGTTTATCACGATTCTCGACACGTCGTAATTCGAGGCAAGATTCTTCAAAAGCGCGATGTTTATGAGATTTTCAAGCGGCAAATCCACTTCGCCGTAGACCTCGCCGAGTTCTTTTATTAGCGAATCTCTCGCGCTCTTCGAGGCGACTTTGGATATTTGCTTGTACACTCTCAACTTGTCGCGACCCGAAATATAACTTTCGCTGATAAACGCCGCCGCGTCCACTTTCATTTCCACGTCGCGTTCGGGTTTCTTCACAACGCCCGTCTTTATCTCTTGCACCGCTTCGTCCAAAAGTTCGAGATACATTTCGTAACCCACTTTTTCGATATGTCCGCTCTGTTCCGCGCCCAAAATATTGCCTGCGCCGCGTATGGACAAATCGGCGAGCGCAACTCTGAATCCGCTGCCGATCTCCGTGTTTTCGAGAAGCGAATCGAGGCGTTTTTGCGCGTTTTCGGTGATTCCGCTTTCGGGAACGGTGAAATATGCGTGAGCAAGCACGCCTCTGCGCCCCACTCTACCGCGAAGTTGATATAGTTGCGACAGTCCGAATCTTCCGCTGTCTATGACGATAAGCGTGTTTGCGTCGGGCAAGTCTATGCCGTTTTCTATAATCGTGGTGGACACCAAAACGTCGAATTCCTTGTCGTAAAACGCGCTTATTCTCTGTTCGAGTTGACCGGGCGCCATCTGTCCGTGCGCCGTGATAACCCTTGCGCCCTCGCACAGCGTGCGAAGTCTGCTCGCAAACGGTTCGAGCGCCCCTATATCGTTGAGAAGCACGAGCGTTTGTCCGCCTCTTGCAAGTTCGCGCGTGATTGCGTCTTGGCACAGCGCGTCGCTGTAACCCACGACGTACGTTTGAACAGGCAGTCTGCCTCTCGGCGCGGTTTCCAGCATAGATATGTCTCTCACGCCCGTGAGCGACATATTGAGTGTGCGAGGTATGGGCGTTGCCGACAGCGTAAGCACGTTGACGAGCGGATATTTTTCTTTGAGTTTTTCCTTGTGTTCTACGCCGAATCGCTGTTCCTCGTCAAGCACGAGCAATCCCAAATCGTGAAATTCCACGTCTTTTGCAAGCACTTTGTGCGTTGCAATGACCATATGCGTCGTACCGTCTTTGAGTTCTTTGAGCAACTGCTCGTTCTCTTTGGACGATTGAAGCCTTGTCAGAAGTCCGCATTTTATGCCAAACGGTTCGAGCCTCTTTACGAGGTTTTCGTAGTGCTGGCGCGCAAGTATGGTCGTCGGCGCGAGGAGCACCGCTTGTTTGGAGTCGAGCACGGTTTTGAACATCGCCCTGAACGCCACTTCCGTTTTGCCGAAGCCCACGTCGCCGACTAGCAATCTGTCCATAATGCGACCGCTTTCCATATCGTTTTTGATGTCGGCAATCGCTTTGAGTTGGTCGGCGGTTTCCTCGTACTCGAAGTTGTCCTCGAATTCCTTTTGCCACACGGTGTCGGGGCTGTATTTGAAACCGCGCTGTTTTTCGCGTTTTGCGTAAAGTTCGACGAGATTTATCGCAAGTTTGCGCACAGATTTGCGCACTTTTTCCTTTTCTCTTTCAAACTCTTTTCCGCCGAGTTTGTTGAGTTTGGGATGTTCCTCACCGACGAACTTTTGCAAGTTGTTCATTTGGTCGGTGGCAACGTAGAGCGTGTCGCCGTCGCGATATTTGAGGACAATGTATTCCTTTTCAAACTCGCCCGTTTTGAGTATGGTCGTGCCTTCGCAAACGCCTACGCCGTGAATTTTGTGAACGACGTAGTCACCGGGTTTGGGCGAGAGTGTCTGCTCGGCGGTTTTGACGGAAATCTCTGCCGAACGGTGCTTGCCTATACACTCGCCCGTGCCTATAAGACACGCTTTGACGGCAGGATAAATAAATCCCGTTTCAACTTGAAGGGGCGTTGCGAGTATGCTTCCCTCACCATTGCCTTCCTCGCTGTACGTTGCGAGAATCTCGTATTCCCGCAAACTTTCGATTATATTCTTTGCTTGCTCTCTTCCGCCGCACGCCATAACGACCTTCGTGCCGTTGAGCGCGAAGTTTTTTAGGTCTTGAACAATTGTGTTTGGGTCGAGATAATATTTCGTGACAGGGCGAGTTTTCGGCTCGATGATGTATTTAGGCTCGAAAAGGCGGTTGTCGAGAGAAAGCGAGGCAAATCCCATCTTGCGCACGAATATGAGTTGGCGTTTGACCTCGTGCAAGGATATACACACGTCCTTGTGTTCGTCGAGAATCTCGCCGCCCTCGCAAAGCGTTTTTATACGTCCCGAAAATTCCTTTTCGAGAATCTGCAACTTGTCGCTGACAACTCTCGGCTCGTCGAAAATCACGAGCGTGGGTCTGTCGTCGTCGAAAAAGTCGAATATGCTCGACGTGCAGTCTTTCAAAAACGGCAACGCCCACACGGCGGACGAATCGCACGCGCCTACGCTCAAAAGTTCCTTTGCCTGTTGCGCGTTTTTGTTTTCGGGATAAAGCGACAGTCTTTCGCGCGCGTAATCGTAGCCCTTTTCGTCAAGCAATATATCGCTCGTGGGCGCAAACGCCACCCTTTCCACCTCGTTCGAGGCAAGCATGGTTTCGACGTCGATAACTTTGATGTTTTCGACGAGTTCGTCAAAGAAATTGATTCTGTACGCAACGCCCGACACGTCGCACACGTCAAGGATGTCGCCTCTCACCGAAAAATCGCCTGCGTCGGCAACCATAGCCTGACGTTTATAGCCTGCAAGCGCAAGTTTGTCGGCGAGTGACTGGGGCGAAATCACGTCCTCTTTTTTGACGCATGCGGTGTATTTTTTGACAAGTTCGCGTTTGGGGAAAAGTTGCAAAAGACTGTCCGCCGACGTGACTACGGTGTCCACTTCGCCGAAAGCAACGTCTTTAAGAGTGCAAATGCGCTCGCGCATACCTTGCTCGGAAAAACTCTTTCTTGCAATCAGCACGTCGTCGCGATATGGCAAATAATCGACTTTTACGCCCCAACTCGCGATTTTGCGCACAAGACTTTTCGCACCCAAAGCGTCGGACGCAACAATGAGTTTCTTTGCAGGAAGTTGCGACATTATATGGATTTTCGCACCCTCGCACATGCGCAATATGCAAACTGCCGACAGTTTGTCGTCGGCAAGTTTTTTGGCGTTTATTCCTTGCAAGGACGCAAGTTTTTCGCCCATATTTTGAAGTTGGAAAATCGACGGTGTCATAAATCTTTCAGCGTTTGTTGCTGTTTATCTTCTCTTGAATACGTTGAATATCCTCGCCCGCAACGATGCCCTCGAGTGCGTCCACGGCGCGCTCTATCGACTCTTGCAAAATCTGTTTGCTGTCAAAATCGGCCTTTGACAGTACGAAATCGATAAGTTCAACCTCGTGTTTTGCAAGTTCCTCGGTTTTCGTGCCTATGCGCACTCTCAAAAAATCCTGTGTGTTGAGTTCCTTGACGATGTTGCGCATTCCGTTGTGCGTGCCTGCGCTGCCTTCCTCGCGAATACGCAGTTTTCCTATCGGCAAATCTATGTCGTCGTAGCACACCACAAGTTCGCTCTTTTCGT
Source organism: bacterium (assembly GCA_963620965.1). Taxonomy (GTDB): domain Bacteria; phylum Bacillota; class Clostridia; order Christensenellales; family CAG-917; genus CAG-475. Next base: position 26,512 of record CAVFCJ010000006.1, on the reverse strand, counting down.
CGACGTCGTAGGCGCGCACGAGTTTTTTGACGGATTCGCCCGACAGATTCATATACGTTTGCGGTTTTGCAATCACAAAATCGACACCGCCGAGTCTTGCCTTGCAAGTGAGCGCGTCGCACTCGGATTTTGCGATTTTGACCTTGCATTTTTTTGCCAAAGCGTCCACCGCCCAAAACCCGACGTTGTGATATGTGTTTTTGTATTTCATGCCGGGATTGCCCAGCCCTACGATGAGTATCATATCTTCCTCTCGCGTAATATTCTATTGATTCGCAATTTGCGAATTTGCTTATTTCAAAGCGGATTCAATCCGTTTTGGGTTTGGTGTCTTGGCGCACTCTGCCTATGGTGAACGAGCCATCCGCAACGTCGCGCGTGACCGTCGTACCTGCCGCAATGAATGCGTGGTCGCCCACGACTACGGGCGCAATGAGGTTGGTGTTTGCGCCCAAAAAACATTCCGCACCGACGGTGGTTTTGTGCTTTTCGTGACCGTCGTAATTGCAAAACACCGTGCCGCAACCGACGTTCGTGCGCTCGCCTACGTCCGCGTCGCCGACATAACTCAAATGCGCGCACTTTACGCCGTCGCGAAGCCTCGAAGCCTTGACTTCGACGAAATCGCCCACCCGACAGCCTTCGTCTATCACCGCGTGCCTGAGCCTTGCGTACGGACCGACCGTCGCGCGCTTATGCACCTCGGAACACACGATATGCGAATACGAAACATCCGCGCCGTCTATCACGCTGTCTCGTATATGCGAGGCAAAAATCGTGCTTTCGCCGAGTATCGCACTCTCGCCCTCTATCGTGCAGTACGGCTTTATCGTCACGCCCTTTTCGACGTTCACCGTGTCGTCGATAAAAGTAGTGTTTTTGTCCATGATATACACGCCGTTGTCCAAAAGTCCGTCCAAAATTCTGTCTTTTAGAAGATTATACACTATATTATAGGATTTTGCATCCCCAATCTTCAAAAAAGCGGTGCGCGCGCTGAAAACGCCCTCGTCGATCCCTTTGCCAATGCAAATTTTGGACGCGGAATTTTTCGAGCCGAGCCGTATCGTTGAAATGTTCTTGCGCCTCATCTCGCAAACAAGCGACTCAACATCCTCTTTCTTCACGAGCGGCATATCGAGAGTCAGCACCACGTTGACATATCCGTCCAAAATCGCGTTTTCTTCCTTGTAGGCGGATTGCTTGGCAATGCGGCACTTCTTCGCCGCAAAGTCGTAGAATTCGCGAATAACATAGTCTTCCGTGCGCCTGCCGAGCAGTTCCTTTTTGCCCCATTCGGTTTTTATAAAAACAATATTATATTTGTCCATACCATACTATATTCGTTTTGCGAAAAAACTTTTACGGCATGCGACATAATATTTTGCAAATCGGGCAAAGCGAGTTGTATATTGTGCGTGTTCGAGCAGGCAAATCTTCGCGGCGGCAAATAAACTTAAACGGAGAGAACCTATGGATAACAAAACCAAAAAGATTGTATTTGTCATTGTTGCATCGATCATATCGCTTATATCGACCGTCTTGGGAATCGTGTTCGGCGTGCCTGCCGACGCAATCAAAGACGCAGCCGACATCGACACGAGCATTGTCGAAACGCTATAATCTGTCTTATGCGATGGCTGCTTATCATCGCATAAGCAAAACCGCCGCCTTGCACATTGCAAGACGGCGAACATTGACGATTATGGCGAAATGCTCTTTTAAACAATATCCTGCACCCCCGCTCTCTAACTGACCGCAAACGCCTGCTCGAACGCTTTTTGAATTAATAATGAATAATTGCGGGCGGGGATACCACACACCCCAAATGAAATCTAATCTTGTTTTATGCTTTACCCTCGCACTTTTTCCTTTTTTGCTTGAAGAAGTCGGACAAGAATTGCGAGCATATTTGCTGCTCGTGTCCGCCGCTGACAAGGACGGTGTGATTGAAAAGCCCTTGCTCGAAAAGGTTGAGTTTCGTGCCGCATGCCCCCGTCTTTTCGTCGTATGCGCCGAAGTAAAGCGCGCGTATACGAGAGTGTATCATCGCCCCTGCGCACATAACGCACGGTTCGAGCGTGACGTAAACGTCGCAATCTTCAAGCCACCAGTTGTTCACCGCTTTTGTTGCTTGCGAAAGGGCGAGAATCTCGGCGTGACATATGGCGTTGTTTTCTCTTTCCTTGCGATTCCCGCTTGCGCCTATGACTTTTCCATCCTTGACGACGACGCACCCGACAGGCACTTCATTGTGAACGCCGCACTCCTTTGCGAGTTGAATCGCCATATTCATAAATTGTTCGTTGTAACCCATACATCACCTTTATAGTGTTGTTTTGAATAGATAAACCTCGTGTTTATTCAACATGTTTTATTCTTCCTCTATAAGAGTTTTGCGGCATGTACCCTAAAAAACATATCACCCCTTCCCTTCGGGCTTTCCCCTATTGCTCAAACTTACGTCATTTCTCTGCAAAATTATACGTCGTTCGCAAGAGGGGAAGTCGGCACTCACATAGATAGGGGCATTTCACTACTTATGCCACTGCGCTTTGTGCGCCAGCTTCGCACCCAAACGGCGCAGTCGCTTGTACTGTCCGTCAAGTTCGGCGCTCATAGGCTCGCCGCCGTTGCGGCTCGTGTTCCGTCTGCGAATAAACACATACAGTTTATTTATGATACGGCAATCCTGCGTTAATACTTAACAACCTGTATATTTGTTCACATAGCATCACGCGAAACATTTGGTGTGGGAAAGTAGGCTTGCCGAAGGATAGGACGAGATTTGCGCGCGAGCGAAGTTCGTCGGTGTGTCCGTGACTGCCGCCGATGAGGAAGGAAAATTCGCTTTCGCCGTCGTTGCATTTGGTTTTTATGAGGTCGGCGAGTTGCTCGCTTGAAAACTCTTTGCCGCGAAAATCCATTGCGACGATATACCCTTTTGCTTTTGAGAGCAACTGCTCGCTTTCGATACGCTGTTGTTCGGCGGGCGTTTTGCCTTGCGGCGCGTCGGGAAGTTCTATGACTTTGACTTCGGCAAAACGAGAGGCGCGTTTGAGATACTCGGCGATTGCGTCGGTGAAATACTTTTCTTTGATTTTGCCGATTGCGATAATATTGATTTTCATCTCATCATCCCCCACGCAAAACTGAACGCCGTAGCGCAGATCCCGACCGCCACTGTGATTATAAACGGAATATCCTTGTAAAGAGGCAAAGCGTCGGTTGCGTTTTCAAAAGGAACGTCGGATATGCGCTCGTGTTTTAATGCGTCTTTGCGCATGAAAAAGAAGAAAAGCACAAGCACGCACGCACACACGACCACGAGAGTCGCCGCCACCGCAAAGCCTAAATTCGAGCCGTAAAACCAGTTTGAGATTTTGTTGATAAAGTCGAATGCGCCGCCGTTTTGGGAAACGTATTCCGAAAACACGCTATACGCATTGTTGGCAAAGTGAATGAGGATTCCGCCCCATATGGAATCGGTGTAATACGCAATGAGCGCAAGCACTGCGCCGAAAAAGAACGTATAGCCCGTCTGCACTATGTTTTGGTGCATAAGCGAAAACAGCACGGCGGACACAAGCACAAACTTCCATTTGCACTCTTTGTAGCCTGCCCTTATAAGACCTCTGTGCGCTATTTCCTCGCAAAATCCGGGGAGCACGGCAACCAAAAACAGCTCCTTGAACAGCGTGCCAACGCTATCGTAGTCTGTGCTTGACGGAATGTGGGTGTAGCCTATCATTCTCAGCGCCATCTGCCACACGAAAGATATGCCGCTCGAAACGACGATTGCGCACACGCACATCGGGATTATCAAAAGCCAATTCTTTACGGAAATTTTTTTGAAGCCGAAATCGGAAATGACTTCTTTTGCCTTTTCGCCCCTGCGCATTGCGGTGAGAGAATACAAAAGCACGCTTATAAATGCAAAAATGGCAATCTGCACTACGCACGAGAAAAACGCGTCCGAATCCTTTATATTCAATGCGGAATAAATATCCAAAGCCGACGCTATACGCAAAAGAAGCGTGCCTAGCACAACGCCAAAATATATCCAACCTACGCTCGTCCGCTTCGTCATATCAGCCCCACGATAAAGCCGTACAGCCAGTACACGCACACGAGTGCGAGCGCAATCCATACGCCCGTCATGCTCTGATTTTTGCCTACATACTCGACGGCGTTGCTCTCTTCGAGTTCATAGCGGATTTTCTTCCACCCCTGCTTCGTAAACAAGGACTTCAAAAAGTGCGCCAAGCCATTGAACGCGTTTTCTTTTTGCTCGGTTACGTTTGACGTCGCGACGATTGTGAAACCGTCCTCTTGATAGACGTTGCTCACAAATCCCTTTTTACGTTTTGTGCCCGCGCGGTAGAAAAGATAGAGCAAGCACGCAAGCAAGAACAATCCAACGATGACGCTCGCCGCGCCCGTAAGCCAGTTGTAATAGCCGAGTTTGACATACAATTCATCAACCTGCGGCAGATATGCCGTCAACGTTAGGGATATGAAATTGTTGAAAAAGTGGATTATCACGCCTGCCCAAACCGAACCCGAAAGCGCGACGACGATTGCAAGCACCGCTCCCAAGCCGAATTGATGCACGGTTTGAACGGGATTTGCGTGCATAAGCGAGAAAAACAGCCCTGACATCAGCACTCCAAACCATATATCTCTCGTCGCAAGCCCCGAAAAAACGGTGCCGCGCATATAGATTTCCTCGCCTATTGCAGGCAAAATCGCAAGCACGAAAATGGCAAGAAAATAGTAGCCTGCGTTCGAGAACTTCGGCATAGTGACGCCCGGTCCGTGATAGCCGATGACGCTCAAAAACGCCGTCCATGCGTTTGCAAGAGGCAAGAACACGAGTATCGTCGCAATGGCGATACAGGGCAATATCGCGATTTGCAAAGCATTGAGTCTGCCTTTAAGTTTGGCGACGTATACAATATCGATTTTGCGAACGCGCGCATACACGAATACGGTTGCGATAAAGCCTATTTGCATAATCGCATAGGCGCACCAACTGTAAACGCTCATACCGTCGAGAGTTGCGGAAGAATTCATGAGAGCGAGCGACAAAAACAACGACAGCAAACTGCCGACGCATATTCCCATAAGATAGATTGAAGAACTTTCGCTTGCGCCTATCGTTTTTCTCATAGAATTTCAAAAACCTCGCTTCTTCTCGATTGATGCGCGACGTACAATTCGATGTCGCTTTTCTTTTCCTTTATTGCGCGTTCCACCGTTTCAAACGCCTTTTGTTCGGTGTTGTTGTTTTCGCTTATATGCCCCAAAACGAGTTGTTTTATGCGCGAATCGTCGCACAAAACGGATGCTATTCTTGCGGTTGCGTCGTTGCAAAGATGCCCCGAATTAGACAATATGCGCGCTTTGAGCATAGGCGGATATTTGCCATTTTTGAGCATTTCGACATCGTGATTTGCTTCCAGAAGCACGACTTCACTGTCTTTTACGTTGCGGATAACGCCTTTTGTGGGCATGCCGATGTCTGTTGCCACGCTACACCTTGCGCCCTCGCAATCGAAAGTATACGCAAGCGGATAAACCGCATCATGCGGAATACGGAATGGCTCGACCTCTATATCGCCGATTTTGAATCCGCCCTCGTAGTCGGCAACGTCCGTCACGTTTTGCACGTCCGTTTTGCTGCAAATCGCGCGAGCGGTGAGCGGGTGTGCGTACACTCTTGTGTACGGCGACAGTTTGCAAAGTCCAGCTATATGGTCGCTATGCTCGTGAGTTATCACAACGCCGTCAACGTCGCTCGGCTTCAAGCCGAACTCGGAAAGTGCGCTCGAAATCCTCGTAAACGAAACGCCTGCGTCAACCAAGATTGCCGTAGAATTTGACAGTATGAGCGTGGCATTTCCCTTGCTTCCGCTTGCAAGCGATACGAGTTTTAGCGACATTTGTATACCTTTTTCTGAGGGAAGAACGAATCGCAAAAGCAATTCGTTCCTCTATTTCCGTTTGTTTCGTTGTTAAATTTGCGCCTTGAATTAAATTCTCGGCTCAAATCTCGTTCGAAAGATTTTCGGCATTTTCGACCTTGTCGTCGAGTTTGTTGAGAAGCACGGCAAATACTATCGACAGCACGAGATTGACGAGCGCAAGCACCAAGATGATGAGGAATCCCACCTGCTCGCTTGCGACGAACGACTTGTCGATAAGCCATTTGATCATCACGGCGAGCATCGCTCCTGCCGCAATGAGCGAGAAAATAAAGTTGAGCGCGCGAGGATATTTGCCGCCGATTATGGAAACGAGCGATGCAATCGTCATAACCGCGCTGACGGCCGCAACGCCGATGTACGCCGGATATCTCAGCGGTCTGAGCTCGAACCCGTTGGCAACCCAATCTTTGATTTTGTCTATAATGTCGAATTGTTCGATGGACACCGAGCCGACATTCTTGGCAAAATAGGAAAGAATGAACGGAAGCACAACGAGCGCGGACACAATGAACGTGACGAGCGCAAAGATTCTGGGTTGAATCTTGCCTCTCTTTTTGACCTTGCGAGCGGCAATCGTTTCGAAATCGGTTGTCTCGTCGTTTTCGACGGTCGCTTGCGCATATCCGTTTTGACCTCTGCCGTCCGTTCTCAAAATGTTGCTGTCCTGCGTCATATACGGCACTACGGCAAGCGGAACGACGATGGGTTGAAGTTGAACGGTATTATGTTTCGGAGCGACGATAGGCACCGGGCCGCCCGTCCCGACGGTTTTCATAACCGTAACGTCGGAGCCTGCTTCGGGTTGCGGTGCGGTGTAGGCTTCCGCCTCGAATATAGGCTCGTTTTCGACCTTTATCTCGTTATCGGGAGTCATAACGATTTCTTGCTTTTTGTCTTTTTTCGACATACTTCCTCCTTGCGATTATTTGAGATAACCGCACTTGTCGCGATTGATGATTGCGCCGACGACGCACAAAACGAGATACGCCGCACCGGAAACGACGAGTGTAAACAATTCGCTTTGCGCATAACCGGAAATGAAATCCGCGACAAAATCTATACGTTCGATTCCGATTGCGTTTGCGCCCACGAGGCTTGCAACGAATATCGCAATCAAACACAGCGCATAGATGACCGCGCCGTTTACAAATTTTACGGGCTTGACCGCGCCGAATATCGCGAAACAGGCTTTTATCACATTGATTATGACACATAAAATACCTATTGTGAGAATAAGCGACGGTATCGTGCCTATCCATATCGCGCCGACTTCTTCGCCTTTCCCGCCAAGTGCCGCCGTCTGCCCGAAAGCGGAAACGAGGTTGCCAATGACGTTGAATTTGTCGGGAACAAGCACAAACGGTGCGTCGATTTGCGCGCCAATAATGCCCAGTATGTAGGGCAAAAGAACCAACACCGAAGCAACGAGGGCAATCACGCCGCTCGCCATATTTTTCGCTCTCTTGCCTCTTTTCCACTTCTTGTTGACTTCCTCGCGCTTGGGTTGGAAGTCGTCCGCTGTGGATACGATGCGAGCGGAATCCGAATCGGGCGTTTCATTCGTGACAATGGTAGGCTCTATAACGTACTGCTGCATAACGGTGGGCATGACGTGATAGGCAGCGTTGTCAAGGGGCGAAGGCGCGAGTCTTATACCCGCATCGTCAACGCTTCGATTCTTGTTTTTGTTGAACTTCTCTGCCATATTATTCGATTCGTCAATTTTTCTTGTTTTGAGGTTGTGCCTTGATGGGTTGAGTCTTTTGCGGCTTTTGTTCTTGCGGAACGTACTGCATAAGCGGTTGTTCTTGCGTGACATACGGCACGAACGCAACGGGTTGAACTATGGGCGGCATCTGATAAGGCTTGCCGTCCTCTCCCACAAAGAATCCTGGCGCGGGATATTGCGACACTCCTGCCGAGACGGGTTGCGCAGGATAAGGATACGGCGGATAGGGGTAAGGCGCATATCCTCCTTGATAAGGCACTCTGCTCGGGCCGGAGAAGTCTGCCTGTTGCTCTTTTTCGGGCTGTTTTTCCACAGTAGGTTTTTCTTCCTGCACGGGTGCGTTGAGTGAGTCGACAAACTCGTCGAGCGTAGGTGCTTTCTTCGTTTCGAGGTCCGCAGTCGGCGCGGGAATAATCTGCTGTTTGCGCTTTACGGGCGGACTTTGTTTAATCTTGTTTTTGGCAAGAAGAAGCAAAGCGCGCGCCTTGTTCCTACCGCAATGCGTGCAAGCGGTTGCGGTGAGAGGATTTATAGTGCCGCAAGCGGGACACACGTATGTATCGCCGTCGATGTCGTCCTCGTCGATTTGAGTGTACGGGTCGGCGTAGTATTTTGAATAGATTTTGAGCGCGGCGGACATCTTCTTCAAAAGTTCGACGTCCTCAGAACCGAGTTCGTTGAGTTTTTGACGATATTTTTCGAGATTTTCCGCTTTCACGCAGTATTCTTCCTCGCTCTTTTGGCGGTATTCTTCGACTTGTCGGAGCGCCTTTTCTCTTTCGTCGTCGGCTTTTGCGCGCTTTTCGGCAATCTCTTTGTCGATTGCCGCCATACGATCGCGTTCCATATTGTCGAGACGAAGTTTCGCCTTGCGAGCGTCGAGCATATCCTCGTCGCTGTGCGTTTCGCTTTCGACAACTATCGGCGCACCGCAGGACACGCAAAACTTTGCGCCGGGAAGGTTTTTAGTTCCGCACACAGCGCAAACAGGCTTGCGCATAACCTGCAAAATACCGCCGCACTTTGCGCAGTATCTGCTGCCCGCGCTGTTTTTGGCGTGGCAAACGGGGCAGATCGTCTGATAATTTTCAACGACGTCCGCACCGCAAGTCGGACAAAAGGCTTGTCCCGGTTTTACTTCATTTCCGCATATCTTGCAAACAAACATATTGCTTTCACCCGAATATCTTTGTGTTGTTATTTGTTTTTATTGTTCTATTAAGCACTTAATAGAACTTCCCCCTTCCTCACGCAGTGAATGATATCGCTTATGGCGATGATATCACTTTGTGACGATATCGTGCAATTCTGCTCGATGATATCCAAACTTCGTTTGGGTTATGGAATATTCAAATATTCCGCAACTGCGTGCAAAGCACGCACCCACCAAGCAGATAATCTTGCGAAACTGCGGCTTGATTATTTATCCGTCTTGTCTTGATAGCAAAGATTCTCTGCGCGGTTAGTAGCGCAATAAATCAAGCAAGGCTCTCGGCGATACGCAAATTTGCGTGTTGCCGTTGCCTCAGCGTCAATTTTTGCGCAATTTCACGCACGCTTGCGTGCATTTCATTGTGCCAAAGGCACATTATTTGACTTTGTAACTGTCTTTAAGTCCCACTATGTTATTGAACTCGTTGTCCTCGTTACGCTTGATAAAGTAGCCTTCGCGCAAGAATTGGAATCTCGTGTGAACCGGTGCTTCCGCAACGATTTTTTCCGCTTTGCCGTGCAAAACGGTTAGCGAATTGCGATTGACTCTGTCCATATAATCGCCGTCGCCATCGTTTATGAGATAGTCGAACATATTGAGCGTGACGTCCACCGAGTCGTTGGCGTTGACCCAGTGAATCGTGCCTTTGACTTTCATATTCGCGCCTTCTTCACCGCTCTTTGTGCCTTCAAGGTATTCGACATGGACAGCCGTTACATTGCCGTTTTCGTCAATATCGCAACCGACGTATTTGACGATGTACGCGCCTTTAAGGCGTACGATTCCGTCGGGTTTCAAGCGGAAGTATTTGGGCGGCGGATTGAGCGCAAAGTCGTCTTGCTCAATATAGAGTTCTCTGCCAAACGTGGTTTCGTGTACGCCTGCGTTTTCCGCTTGCGGATTGTTTTCGATATACACGGGTTCGCTCTTGCCTTCGGGATAGTTGTCCACGATGAGTTTGAGGGGTTTCGTGACGACCATAGCGCGTTGTGCGCGATTGTTCAAATTCTCTCTCACGCAGTGTTCGAGAATGGAAATATCAACTTCACTGTCCGCTTTGGACACGCCGATACGAGAGCAGAAATCGCGAATCGCTTCGGGCGTGTATCCCCTCTCTCTTATGCCCGAAAGTGTGGAAAGACGAGGATCGTCCCAACCCCAAACGACCTTTTCGTCCACGAGGCGTTTGATGAAACGCTTGCTCATAACGGTGTGCGTAAGGTTGAGCCTTGCAAACTCGATTTGTCTCGGGCGAGGATCAAAACCGCAATTCGTCGTCACCCAGTCGTAAAGGGGACGGTGATTTTCAAATTCGAGCGAACAGAGCGAGTGCGTAATGCCCTCGATTGCGTCCTCGATGGGGTGCGCAAAGTCGTACATCGGATAGATGACCCACTTGTCGCCCGTATGGGGGTGCGTCGCGTGGCAAATGCGGTAGATGACGGGGTCGCGCATATTGATATTGGGCGACGCCATATCGATTTTCGCACGCAAAACTTTTTCACCGTCGGCAAACTCGCCGTTTTTCATTCTCTCGAACAAGTCGAGGTTTTCCTCGACCGAGCGGTTGCGATAGGGGCTTTCCGTACCCGGAATGCCGAAACTGCCGCGAGTTTGGCTTATTTGCTCTGCGCTCAAATCGCAAACGTACGCTTTGCCGTCCTTGATGAGTTTGACGGCGCACTCGTACATTTTCTCGAAATAGTCGCTTGCATTGCGCAATTCGTCCCAGTCGAAGCCGAGCCATTTGATGTCGGCTTTGATGCTTTCCATATATTCGACGTCCTCTTTTGCGGGGTTGGTGTCGTCGAAGCGCAAATTGCATGCGCCGTGATATTTTTCTTTCATTCCGAAGTTTATGCACAAAGCCTTTGCGTGACCGATATGCAAATACCCGTTGGGTTCGGGCGGAAAACGAGTGATAATCTTGTTCACCTTGCCCGAAGCGAGGTCTTCGTCGATGATTTCTTCGATAAAGTTTCTTGAATTGTCTTCCATAAGTTTAGCCTTTGCGCCTGAGCGCATATCGAATTTCGCTCGCGCACGATACGCCCGCGCGAGCATGTTACAGTTAATGATAAGACGAAATGAGTAATATGTCAATAACTGCGCCGCGCAAATATTCGTTAAAAAATGTCGGTGGCAAAATTTATATCAAAAAACATGCCGAAATATTGCAAAAAAATCAATAGACAACGGACAGCAAATGCAAGCCCTTTGCGCTCAAAGTTTTCCCCGCAAGCTTCCTGTCGCCCGTTTCGAGAATACGCTTTACATCGTCGACGGAAAGCTTTCCGATTCCGACGTACAAAAGCGTGCCTGCGATTATGCGCACCATATTGTAAAGGAAGCCGTTGCCCGTCACGGATATGCACAATTCAGACTCGCACAGCATACCTTCTTTTTCTTGTTCGGATTCGCAAAAACCTTGAAGCGGCGAGGTGGAAACTTCTATGGAATACACAGTTCTGACTGTGTTTTTTATCACGCTTCCGCTTGCCTCGAAGCACTTGAAATCGTGCGTGCCTTCAATGACTTTGCAAGCATCTTTTATCTTTTCGAGATTGACGGGGACGATGATGTGTTCGTGCGTTTGTTCAAGCATAGGACGGCGATGTTTGGAGATATACATCTTGTAACAATACGTCTTGCGCTTTGCGTTGAATCGCGCATTGAAATCGTCGCTCGCGACCTCGCAAAAGAGCATACTCACGTCATCGGGAAGGTGCGTGTTCACCGCAAACGGGATCTTATCCACGGGTATGGACGTGTCCGCATCGAAATGCACGACTTGCCCCTCTGCGTGAACGCCTGCATCCGTTCTGCCGCTCGCCGTAGCGGCGGTCTTTACGCCGAAAGTTTTTTCGAGAGCCTTTTCAAAAACCTCTTGAACGCTCAATCCGTTGAGTTGTCTTTGCCAACCGACGTACCTTGCGCCGAAATAGGAAATTGTAGCGCAATACCTCATAGCACAAGCCCCCCGAAAATCATTTGGTCGATGTTGATTCCTATCGTTGGAAAATAGTATCTTTCAAGCAAAATCACCACGAAGAACGAGCACATAAACAATGCCGCCATAACGTCGACTAAACCGATTTTCGCTTTCTTCATTTTTGTGCGTTTTTCGGTTGCGTTGTAGCATCTTGCGTCCATTGCAAAAGCAAGTTCGTCGGCACGTCTGAACGAGTTGACGAAAAGTGGAATAAGCACGGGCAAAAGAGCCTTTGCCCGTGCAAAAAGTCCACCCGTGTCAAAACTTGCGCCGCGCGCTTTTTGCGCCGAAATTATCTTGTTGGTTTCCTCAAAAAGCGTTGGTATAAAACGTAGTGCGATGCTCATTATCATCGCAATATCTCTCACGGGAACTTTGATGAGCTTTAGCGGCGACATAAGGCTTTCCACACCGTCGGCAAGTTCGACGGGCGTTGTCGTGAGTGAAAGCAAAGATGCGCCCGAAATCAACAAAACGAGCCTTAAAACCATCTTTATGGTTGTATGAACTCCGTTTTTGGTGATTGTGAAGATTTGCCAATGCACCAAAACTTCACCGTCTTTTATCAAAAACAAGTTGAGAATGGCGGTGAACAAAATTATGAAAAGCACGCCTTTCACGCTTTTGAGAACGGACGCCATAGGCAATTTCGCAATCAAAATTATCACAATCAAAACCGCCGCCGTCAGCATAAATCCGAAGTATGATTTGACGAAAAATATGCCGATGACGTACATAAGCGTAAGCACGAGTTTCACTCTTGCGTCAAGTCTGTGGGCAACCGAATTTGTGGGATAATACTGTCCGAAGGAAACGTCTCTAAACATTGTCGCTTCCCCCTTTTGCCAACTTGATTTCGGCAAGTTTTTCGGCAAGTTCGTCCATAGAAATTATGTCGCGAGGAAGGTCGATTCCGCAGGATATAAACACGTCCGAAAGTCTCGTCGCGCAAGGCACGTCAAGCCCTGCTTCGGCAATGAGTTCTCTGTTTGAAAACACCTCTTTGGGCGTGCCGTCCGCAACGATTTTTCCGTCTTTGAGTGCGACGATTCTGTCCGCTATGACGGCGATGTCGTCCATATTGTGCGACACCATAATGATTGTGGGTGAAATTTCTTTTTGGAGTTTTTTGACAAGAGCGAGGATCTCCTCTCTGCCTTGCGGATCCAATCCCGCGACGGGTTCGTCGAGGACGAGGATTTTCGGCTCCATTGCGATAACGCCGGCGATTGCCACGCGACGTTTTTCGCCGCCGCTCAAATCGAACGGACTGCGATTTGCAAAAGCGTCGTAATCGAGCCCGACGACCTCTATCGCGCGCCTTACCCTACGGTCTATTTCCTCTTTTTCGAGTTTCATATTTTTAGGGCCGAACGCAACGTCCTTTTCCACCGTATCGGCAAAAAGTTGGTATTCGGGGTATTGGAAAACCATACCCACGTCAAAACGCAGATTTTTGAGCGTCTTTTTGTCCGTCGCGCTCTTGCCGTTGACGACGACGGAAGACTTCTTTTTGTCTTGAATCTTGATAAGTCCGTTAAGGTGTTGAATAAGCGTGGACTTTCCGCTACCGGTCGCGCCGACTATGCCGACGAACTGCCCTTCTTCTATGGTCAGATTAATATTGGAAAGAGCCACTTTTTCAAACGGCGTTTTGGGGGAATAGACGTAAGTTAGATTTTTTATTTCAATTGCCGACATACGCCCTCCGCAAGTTCTTCTTCCGTAAGCAACGGCGAATCGAAAACGAAACCTTTGCTTTCGAGGTTTTTGCACAACGCGTACACAGGGGGAAGCGTAAGTCCGCACGCTTCCAAAAGTCCCGAAGAAAACACTTCTTTGGGCGTGCCGTCTATTGCGATTCTGCCCTTTCGCAGAACGATGATTCTGTCCGCAAGCACGGCTTCGTCCATATTGTGCGTGATATTGATGACGGTTATGCCCTGCTCGTTGAGTTTTTTGGCAATAGACATAATCTCTTTTCTGCCGTTGGGGTCGAGCATGGACGTGGATTCGTCCAAAATAAGAATATCCGGGCGCATAGCGAGAACGCCCGCGATTGCGATACGCTGTTTCTGTCCGCCGCTGAGTTTGGATGCCGAACGTTTGCGGTATTCGTTCATCCCCACCGCTTCGAGAGCCTCGTCGACTCGTTCGATGATTTCGTCGCGCGGTACGCCGATATTTTCGGGTCCGAACGCAACGTCGTCCTCGATTATCGTCGCAACCATCTGATTGTCGGGATTTTGGAAAACCATACCCGCTTTTTTGCGGATTTCAAAGGTATTTTTCTCGTCGGAAGTTGACAAGCCATCAATCAAAACTTCGCCGCTCGAGGGTATAAAAAGACCGTTGAGAAGTTTTGCGAGCGTGCTTTTGCCGCTGCCGTTCATACCGGCGAGCGCGACAAATTCGCCTTTCTCAACGGAAAAAGACAGGTTTTTGAGGGCTTTTAGACTGCTGCCCTCCCCTAATGAGTAACTATAACTTACTCCTTTGAGGACGATTTGCGACATACGGCAAGTATACCACAGCGGATTTTATAAAGCAAGTTATTGAACGCGTTGCGCAAAATAGAGTATATTATGAAATGACTTTTAAGATATGATACTGTATCACATAACTGTTTGCAGTATTATCATCGTTAATTTTGAATATTGACAGCTCATATTGTTTATTGTAAGATACCATATATTAAGAATCCAAATATTGAAATAAACGAATAATCGGAGGTGATATATGAAAAAAGTCATATCTTGTTTGACACTTGTTTCGATACTTGTTTTTGGAGTTGTACTATTTGTCGGATGTGACAAAAATTCCGAAAAAATCGTCGTCACGTTTATAACAATCGGCAATGGAAACGAATCGCGATACGAAAAAACCGTCAACACTGGTGATATGATCACAATGAGTGATTTCACCGAGTTGAAAAACGAGGATGCATCCGTCGGGCACAGCGTATATACGGGCTTTTTCCGTGATTCTAACTGCGTATTTAAGTTTGACGATTCAGAACCTATTCACCACGATACCGTGTTGTACGTTAAACAATCCCCCGAAGGAACACCCGTTATAAACTTTATACTCGAAGGCAAAACATACCCTCTCGCTGTTGAAAGGACAAAAACGGTGAGCGTATTTGATTTCATTGCTTCCGCCTATGGAAAAAGTTCGATACCCGAACAATTCGACTTTTTCAAAGACGAACAACTCACCGAAAAAATCGACTTGACCGGATATAATTATCAGTCTTGCACTTTTGATTTTTGGCAAAAATGCAATATTTATGTAAAGAGACACGAAATAGCAACCGTTGAATTCTGTATCCACAACAACGGCGGAAATTGTACAACATCTTTTAGTGCATTGATTCGCACCGATGAAAACATCAATGCGCAGCTCTTGCAATCTTTATATTCGGCATATTACGGCAATACTTCATTGAATTTTACAAATGCGATATTCTATTCGGACGCGACGCTTGAAAACGCAATAACCACTGTTGGAAAGATTAAAACCGTACACGTCGATATTAAACAGCAAGGCTAAACAACAAATAATCGTTTATTCATAAGCATTAATAGAGAAAGAATTGACGAAATGCCACGTCAATTCTTTCCTTTCTATTGACTATTAAAATTTATCAATATATAATATCTAATTGATTACGCGTTGCGCTCTTGCGTTTGCGCGTGATGAATCAAAACACTCAAAGATATTTATTTGGAGGACTATCCGATATGAAAAAAATGACCATTGACGGCAATACCGCTGCGGCACACATCGCGTATGCTTTTTCCGACGTAGCGGCTATTTACCCTATCACTCCGTCATCACCTATGGCAGAGAACTGCGACGACTGGGCGGGTCAAGGCAGAAAGAACATTTTTGGCAACGTGCTTAAAATTGCCGAAATGCAATCCGAAGCCGGCGCGGCAGGCGCAGTACACGGCTCGTTGGCGGCAGGCGCATTGACAAGCACGTTCACCGCAAGTCAAGGCTTGTTGCTTATGATCCCGAATATGTACAAGATTGCGGGCGAATTGCTTCCTTGCGTATTCAACGTATCCGCAAGAAGCGTTGCAGGCCACGCGCTCAACATCTTCGGCGACCACTCGGACGTTATGGCGTGCCGTCAAACAGGTTTTGCTATGCTCGCTGCAAACAGCGTTCAAGAGGTTATGGACCTTACTTTGGTTTCCTACCTTTCCACAATCGAATCCAGCGTTCCTTTCCTCAACTTCTTCGACGGTTTCCGCACCTCTCACGAAGTTGACAAAATCGACGTGATCGAATACGACGAGATTAAACCCCTCGTAAACTTCAAGAAAGTGGACGAGTTCCGCGCACGCGCACTCAACCCCGAACATCCACATCAACAAGGCACGGCTCAAAACCCCGACATCTACTTCCAAAACAGAGAAGCGAGCAACAAGTTCTATGACGCAGTTCCCGCAATCGTTCAAGCGGAAATGGACAAAGTCAGCGCGCTCACCGGAAGAAAATACAATGTTGTCGACTACTACGGCGCACCCGATGCAGACCGCGTAATCGTCATTATGGGTTCAGGTGCGGAAGCGGTTGAAGAAACCGTCGACTACCTCAACGCAAGAGGACACAAAGTCGGTCTTTTGAAAGTCAGACTTTATCGTCCGTTCCCCCAAGACGCATTCGTCAAAGCGATTCCCGAAACGGTCAAGACCATCACCGTTATGGACAGAACCAAAGAGCCGGGCGCACAAGGCGAACCTCTCTACCTCGACATCGTGTCCGCACTCAACGAAGCAGGCGTGAAGAAAGAAGTGCTCTGCGGTCGTTACGGTCTCGGCAGCAAGGAATTCAATCCCTCTATGGTCAACGCGATCTACGAGAATATGAGCGGCGAAAAGAAAGACAGATTCACCGTCGGCATCAACGACGACGTGACCTTCCATTCTTTGAACGTCACCGAAAAGATCGACGCGTCCGACGCGAGCGCGATTTCTTGCAAGTTCTACGGCCTCGGCTCTGACGGCACCGTCGGCGCAAACAAGAACTCTATCAAAATCATCGGCGACCACACCGACAAATACGCACAAGCATACTTCGCATACGATTCCAAGAAATCGGGCGGCATCACAATTTCGCACTTGCGTTTCAGCGACAAGCCCATCAGAAGCACCTACCTCATCGACCAAGCGGACTTCGTGGCTTGCCACAACGAATCCTACGTTCTTCGCTACGATATGCTTTCCGACCTCAAAGACGGCGGCACGTTCCTTCTCAACTCTCAATGGGAACCCGAAGAAATGGATGCTAAACTTCCTGCTGCAATGAAGAATATGATTGCCAAAAAGCATGTCAAATTCTACACTCTCGACGGCCTTAAAGTCATCCAAGAAATCGGCACGAAGAAAGGCGTCAACACCGTTATGCAAGCGGCATTCTTCAAACTCGCAAACGTCATTCCTTACGAAGACGCAGAGCGTTATATGAAAGAAATGATAAAGAAGTCCTACGGCAAGAAAGGCGACGCGGTCGTCGCAATGAACAACGCTTGCGTAGACAATGCAATCGCGCACCTCAAAGAAGTCAAATATCCGCAAAGTTGGGAAACCACGACCAACGGCGCCGCGCCGCTTCCCGTACCCAACGACGAGTATTTCAGAAACTTCATCGCACCCATCACGGCGCAAGAAGGCGACAAACTTCCCGTTTCCGCATTCAACCCCAACGGCTACGTACCCACCGGCACGACCAAGTTTGAAAAACGCGGTATCGCAGTTTCCGTTCCTATGTGGGACAAAGACAAGTGCATCCAATGCAACCGCTGCGCTCTCGTCTGCCCGCACGCAACCATCCGTCCGACCCTCGCAACCGCAGAGGAACTCGCAGACAAACCCGCAACGTTTGAAACCAAACCCGCAATCGGCGTGAAAGGCTACGAATTCCGTATGCAAGTCAGCCCCTTCGACTGCACGGGTTGCTCCAACTGCGTCGCTGTTTGCCCCGCAAAAGAAAAGGCTCTCACTATGGTTCCCCTCGACGAAGCTATCGCAAAAGAGGAAGAAAACTGGGACTATGCGGCAAACCTCAAAGAAACCACTGCCGAACTCAAATCCGTCAACGTCAAGAACAGTCAGTTCAAGAAACCGCTCTTCGAGTTCTCGGGTGCTTGCGCAGGCTGCGGCGAAACTCCTTACGTCAAACTTATGACGCAACTTTTCGGCGACAGAATGCTCATCGCAAACGCAACGGGTTGCTCATCCATTTACGGCGGCAGCGCACCGACTTGCCCCTACACCAAGAACGACAAAGGTCGCGGTCCTGCGTGGGCAAACTCTTTGTTTGAAGACAACGCAGAGTTCGGCTATGGTATGCACCTTGCATACGACACGCGTCGCAACGTGCTTGCAAACAACATCACCAGCCTCATCGGTCTCGATGCTATCTCCGAAGATATGAAAGCCGCTCTCAATGCGTGGCTCGAAAACAAGGAAGACGCTCAAAAGAGCGAAGAAGCGGCTGACGCTATCCTCGCACTTCTTCCCGAAGAGAAAAAGACCGCAAACGGTTTGAGCCTCGAACTTCTCGAAAGCATCGAAGCAAGAAAAGATTGCCTCATCAAGAAATCCGTTTGGATCGTCGGCGGCGACGGATGGGCATATGACATCGGTTACAACGGCGTTGACCACGTTCTCGCAAGCGGCGAAGACGTCAACGTCCTCGTTCTCGACACCGAAGTTTATTCCAACACCGGCGGACAAGCGTCCAAGTCCACCCCGACGGGCGCAATCGCAAAATTTGCGGCAACCGGCAAACGCACCAAGAAGAAAGACCTTGCGCTTTTGGCAATGGACTACGGCTACGTTTACGTCGCACAAGTTTCTATGGGCGCCGATATGAACCAAGTCGTCAAAGCGTTCGCAGAGGCGGAAGCATATCACGGACCGTCCATCATCATCGCATACGCACCGTGCATCAACCACGGCATCAAAGGCGGTATGGACAACTCGCAAATGGAAATGAAGAAAGCGGTTGACTGCGGTTATTGGCAACTGTTCCGTTACAACCCGACTCTCGTCGGCACGGACAAAGCGCCGCTTGCAATCGACAGCAAAGAGCCCACGGACGACTATCAAGCGTTCCTTATGAACGAAACCAGATACGCTTCGCTCGCAAAGATGAATCCGGACGCGGCAAAAGTTTTGTTCGCAAAGAACGAAGAAGACGCGGCAAAGAAACGCGCGTTCTACATGAAGAAAGCAGAGTCTTACAAAGACTAATGTAAATCACTTCACCGATTAGAAAAATCACAAAGCCCCTCGAATTTTCGAGGGGTTTTTGCTTGTTTTGAATTAATAATTAATGATGAATAATTAATAATTACGGGCGGGGTTTCACCCCACACCCCAAATATCATTCGTTATTCGCAGATTCAATTAGCGATAGCAAAACTCGTCTATTGTCGTTAAGGACAATATAAAACATATATCCCATTTGCTTATCGACATATTTTACGTCTTTTACTTCTTCCATTTCGGTTGCAACAAGTTCCCCGATTTTTGTTAATAGTTCTTCCATTTTTACTTTCTCCTTTTTATTATGTCAAAAACACCGTCAAGAAACGATATTTTCACTTTTTATCTGTAGTTTTGAATTGTTGAAACGGCAACCCTTTTCATTATTTTACTAGATATATTGTCTAGTGTCAAGACAAAATGTCTAGTCGAAATACATAATACCTGTATGGACAGCAAATTTTGCAAAAACTTAAAAGCCGCTCGCACGCAAGCCGGAATGACGCAAAAGCAAGTCGCATTGCGTTTGGGTGTTGTAGAAAGTTGCTATGCAAACTGGGAACAAGGCCGCACCGAACCTAGCGTGACGGCACTTAGAAAATTGTGCGACGTTCTCTCCGTTACGGCGGACGAACTTCTAAACGACGAACTGTAAAAAGGGAAATGACGGCGAGCCGTCATTTTTATTGTCTTCTTTTTTTGCATTTGCGCATTAATGCCGTTTATCTATCGTTCCGTCAGTGCAATAAACGATATAATTGTCCACATCATTATCTAACGTTTACATAAGATATTATTTGAGCGTGGGATATTGACCTTCGGTGATTTCCCATTCGCCGTTCTCGCCGAAGTCGAAGGCGAATTTGCCCTTGACGTTCTCGCTTGACAAAAACCACTCTGCCGCTTCGGAATTGCCTTGCGTATCTTTGTTGTATTCAAACTCGGTTTCGCCGTTCAACGTAAACTTTTTGTCATTTGCAAAGTACATATTAGCGGTGGAAAATTCCGTTTTCTTTTCGTGTTTGCCAAACGTGCGACCGATGTTGTTCACGCCATCGGTGCTGTTTTCAACCACGATTTCCGTGACGGTAAAGCAGTTGGAAATCTTTTTGGCTTGATTGTTTCTGCCTGCGATTCCGCCTACATAGAGTTCTATTTTCTTGCCTTCTTGCAAGGCCTCGGTCGAAACTTTGACAGAGCCTACGCTGTATGCGAGATTGATTGCGCTCACACCCGTTCTGGTGCTGGAATTCGAATCGGTCTTATCGCTGAAATTGCTTCCCACGATGCCGCCGACAGCAACGATGCCGTTTTCTTTTTGCGCAACGACGTTGATGTCGATATCACAATAACCGTTGAGGATATAGCCCTCGTTTCTGCCAATCATACCGCCCACGCACACGATTTGAGAAATCGCGCCGCCGACGTTTGCGTTGACATTTGCGATTACGCTTGTTGTTGTCACCTTGCCCGTATTGTCGGCGCATACGCCGCCTAAATAGGTTTCGTCAAGGCTTGTGAGTTCGCCTACGGTGATTGCGACTTTGCTTGCCGAAATCGCGCCGCCGTTGACGCCGACAATGCCGCCTATCTTGGCATAGGATCTGCCGTTCGAGGTTTGTCCGTCATCGTGGCAATGCACTGTTTCAAGCGTGGCAGTAACCTCGTTTGACGAAAGCGTCGCCGCAGAATTGCTACTTCCGCACACGCCGCCGAACGTTAAGGACTCGCAGAAAAATTTTGCGCCGAGCGTAACGGAACAATCTCTTATCATACCGGTGTCTTTGACTTGGTTGTCACCTCTGACTTCCGCTGCGATACCGCCGAAAATCACTGCTTTCATACCGTAATCGAGCCAACTTTGTCCAGTATAATCTTCGCCGTACGCATTTGTCGCTGTCGTGATAGTGCAATGCTCGACCTTGCCTTCGAGTACACTTGCAACATAGCCGATACGCACAAGGCTTGCATAATTGTTTTCAGTCTTCTTCACGACCAAACCGACGTTGTCGAACGTCAGATTCTTCACCGTACCCGAAATGTAGCCGAACACGGAAGCATCGGTTGTCGAGCCGAATTTGCCGCCGCTTATCACCGCTTGCGAGGTGAGATTGCCGTCCGAATACACGCCGCCGTCAATCGTTCCCGTGAAAACGTGGTCAGAATCGAACAAAGGCTCGAACTCGCCTGAAGCGAAGTCAATCGACTTAAACGTGATTTCCGCTTCGAGAATTTCCTCAATTTGCTTTTTCTCACTGTCCGTCGGGTCTTCCTTTCTGAGCAAGTCATAGACCTCTTTGTAACTCGTGACGGAATCTATCGTGATTTGCTTCGTCCATTTTGCGTAGAGGCGCAACGTTGCGGGCGTGAAATAGTCGGTGAGCGCGCACGCTTGATAGAGCGTCGTGCCCGTTGTGTCGTCGGTTTTGAAAACAAAATCTTTTTGAACGACTTTTTCCTCGTCGTTTTCGGTTACGGTTTGCTCATAGTACCACTTTGCGAACGTATATTCGGATTTTGTTGTAGGGATTTTGTCCGCATCGGTTTGCGCTATGCTTTCGGTCACGGGATAGTAAACGGAATCGCCGTAAGTTGCCGCCGAAAGCGAATCGCAATAAACGACCTCGACTTTGGGAAGTGTGGATTTGAACATCGCGTACACGTCAAATTGTTCGTTTTTCTTTGTTTCTTTGTCGATTTTGAGAGCGAACGTCCATGTGTTTTCGAGTTTCACCGCTTTATCCGAAGATGTTGCGGATCTTGTAAGTTTGACGGGCTTGTTTTCGTTGTCCATATAGAACCAAAACAAGAACTCATCCCCCGCATTTTCGGTTGTGGGGCAATCGAGATTATCGGTGCCGTTGTACGTCACGATAAGTTTAGAATCAGCGCCGAGACTTGCTTGGTTGTCGCTGTCGACGATTGAATAGGTGTACTCGCCGTCCCCGCCCTTTTGTGCGACGAGTTTCTTGTCGACGTGCGGCGTAAGTTCGTAAGTGTTGTTTGTGTAAAGCGCGGTAATAGTCGTGTTTTTGGTTATAGGAGTTTGACCGAAGATAAACTCGTCCGTGCCGTTTGCCGACCAGTATTTAAACGTATAACCCGTCTTTATCGGCACGACGTCGGAGCCGTCCTTGTTTTTGGGACGAGCAACGGAAGCGTCGGAAAGCACATCGCTAATCACGTTGTCTGTAAGTTTGAAGTCATTGCTGTCAACGTTGAAAGTGACGGTATACTTTGCTTGTTCGTACTGATTGTGGCCGTCGTTGTCATCTTCGATAGACGGCGTTTTGGGATTGCACGCGATCAACACCGCGCACAAAAGAGTGGCAACGAGTACGATGCAAATTGTCAGTAGCGTTTTTTTCATAATCACCTTGCGTGCGCAGGTGCGCACAATCGTAGTATGAATAAATTTTATGAATCTATTATACACACGCGACACGTATTTTTCAACTTTATTTTGTCGTGCGCACACTTTTAACGTGCTTTTAATCCCGATTGAATCTCGTCACATACTCGTCGATGAGAGAGCCGACGTCGGTTGTGTCCGAAACGAGAAAATCTTTAAGTTCCGAATGCACGGTCGAATCGTTTACGACAACTCTTGCGTCGATTGGCAAAAACATATCTTTCAGCGCATTTGCAAAATCGGATGGAATGTTGTTTCCGAGCACGCATATCGTGATTCTATCGCCATCTTTTTGCTCGTATACGTCATTTATCGCGATTTCAAGCGAACTTCCGTTCTTTTGAAGATTTTGCGCGATAGCGGTTTGATTTTGCTTTTCTTTGACAAGCAAGGACACTGTTTCGTAATTCTCGACCACTATGCCGTACACGACGGTTTCGTCGTTCGATTCAACCTTTACGTTGACATAGCACACCGCAACTTCGTCCGTTGCGCCGTCGGGAAGCATTGCGATTGCAAACGTCGCAAGCACCGCCGTCAAAAGAAGAAGCATAACGCACCAAAGCAACCTTACGGCAGTATGCTTGTCGAAGGCTTTGAGCGGCGTTTGTCCGTCGAGTAGTTTGTTGATGGGGGCTTTTTTTGCCCTCTGCAAAACGTCGGGAACAATTTGAGAATTCTGCTCGCTTTTGAGTTTTCCTTCGATATCTTTAATTCTCATATTCATCCTCCTTTTGCAGTTCTTTTTTGAGTTTTGCAAGAGCGTTGTTGTACGCCCAAATCACCGAGCCGACGGGTCTGCCCGTCATTTCAGCGATTTCTCGGTGCTTGAATCCCGATATTGCGTGCAGAGTTACGATTTCTCTTTCCTCGTCGCTAAGAGCCTTATTCATAGCGTTGGTCACGGGCGAGAGTTCCTCGTCAATCGAGTACGTGCCGTACTTGGCATCGTCCTCGAAGGATTCCGTAGACCGCTCGCGCTTTGTGCGATTCAACTCGTTTAGAGTTGCGTTTTTGGCGATTGTGTACAGCCACGCATATGCGTTCGACCCCGCCCTGTAATTCGATATGGTTGTTCTCAAACGAATGTACGCCGTCTGCATCATATCTTCGGCGGTCTGGTAGTTTCGGCATATCGACATAATGAACGCAAAAAGGCCGCGTTTGGTATCGTTGTAAATTTGCTCAAACGCGCTTTCGTCGCCTCGTTGCAGTCGCAACATCAATTTGTCGAGTTCCTGCTTGGTCATATTTCTATTTTAGCATAAGCTCAAAAATATAACAACTCATAATTGTTTTTCGCTATTTTTGTTCGATTTGCCCGATTTTGCGGATTTTTGAGGAAAAATTTACGTTTCTTTAAGAAAAATTAATTGCTTCTTAACGTTTTGAGTATATTATCTATATTGTAGAAGTATATCCGCACCGTATGCGCGCGGATTGCCGAAAACACACGAGTAACATTCGAGGTTGCCATGCGCAAGAGAATCACGCAAACGATATGTTTGGCGTTATGCCTTTTGATTTCCGTCTTGTCGGCGGTCGTTCTCATTGCGTGCAATTCGGTCTACACCAATGCGCCAAGCACACCCGAACCGCAAAAAGCAACGTCTTTCGTTTGCGTGGATGTCAATCCGTCCGTTGAACTCGTGCTTGACCAAAACAACGTGGTTATGAGCGCATGCGGCGCAAACACGGACGGCAAAGCCCTGCTTTTCGAGGAAGACGGCATAGTCGGCGCGGACCTCGACGTCGCAATAGGCAACATAGCCGCCCTATCCGTCAAATACGGATATATTTCGGACGGCGCAAACGTGTCCGTCGAAGTGACTTCCACTGCGGAAAACAACGATATTTTCGAGAAGATAAGCGCAAAATTCACTTCCGCGATACAAAACGCGAATCCGTCGCTCACGGTTTCTATCTCGGATTCTTGCGACTTCGTGCTTCAATCCGAACTCGACGCGCTCAAATCCGAAAATTCCGACAATCAAACGATACAAAATCTCGATGTCGCAACCTACCGTCTCGTAAAGAGAGCGCAACAAAACGGCGTATCCGTCGAGGATTCCCTCTCTTTGCCCCTCGACAAACTCATTGCCGAAGCAAACGACTTTCAATCGGACTTGAACCAAAAATTCGACGACGAATACCAACTTGCCATAAACCGCGCGCAGTATATCTTTAACAGCGCAAAACAAACGGTTGAAAACGGCGTATACGCTCGCTATTTCGCGCAAAAACTGTTAGATACGGCAAAGTCCAATCCGTTTGGCGCAATCGAGATTGCGGGTCAAGCGCTCAACGCCGCAAAATACGCCGCTTCGAGCGCAAGCAAACTCTCGCTTGAATTTTATCTCGCTTGCTCGGATTATTTCGACCAAAACCCCGTGTACGAACTTACGCAAGAGCAAATTGAAAGTATTTCTTGCTTGCTCGGCAATCGCACGGACGACTTCAAAACCAAGTATGCCACTCAAAACGGCACGGTTAGATTCACCAAAACCGAGTTGGATTGCTTCGTGAACACGGTGTACCGCTCGGACGAGGGCGCACGCGCGGACATTCAATCCGCATACGGCAACGCCGTCGAATACCTCTTGCAATTCGCACAAGAGGACGAAACGGACTTGTCCGTCGCAAAGGAAGCAACCAAAAGCGTGGCAACTTACGTCAAATCCGCCCTTTCTCTGGCGGATAACGTTATGTCGTCGTTGACGTTTGTCAAATTCGACGTAGATTCCATTCTTGCCGACTGCATACCGAGCGACGTCGATTATGCGAACAGACAATCCGTCGAAAGCGCAATCGAACGCCTCGAAACGCAAGCCTCGCAAGCCAAAGAGCAAATGAAAGTCACCCAAGAAGACGAAGCCGCAATACAAACGATGCTTGCTCAATCTGAATTCACAAAAGCCATCGACTCGGCTCGCGTCACTCTGAACGAAGCCCTTGACAAAGCCAAATCCGATGCCCGCGCCCTTCTTCTTTCAATGAAATCCGCCCGCCTCGCGTAAGAGCGGAACAATTACGCCTAAACATAATCGACGGCTGTATGCCGTCGTTTTTTATTCTTAATTCTCTCACTGTTGGTCGATAATTTCTTTGATACGCGCTTGTATAGTTACAAAATTAACCTCGCCATAGTTCTTGTGCGCACCATCAGCATACTCACACAAGCAATAGTCGCAAAACAGATCTGTTTCGACGGCAAAAAATCTTATATTTTTCCTCATATTAACCAAAAAGATAAAGGCGTTTTGGCACATAGAGAACGGCGAATATGTGAATCCGTATACCAATGCAGGGTACTCGCCCACGTTGTCTGCAAAAATTGCCGACAAGTTTGCCAATGACGATATACTGGGCGCGTGTGGCATTGTTTCGCACATATCTAAAAGAAAGGCAGTCGCTTCTTCTTCACGATCGATTCCCGACACCATTCTTGCACCGCCGTTATCTTTTAAATTATCATAAATACCATCAAAATCATCTTGAATTTTACTATCCTTATCTTCTTGTTTATCAACTTTGAAGACCTCTGCTACTACGCGCAGATCTTCTTCCGATAAGACATAATCGCTTTGATCATCTGCATTTTGTTCGCATTGTTCATCACAATTTCTGTTTTTGGCATCTTCTTGTATGTGTTGTTCAACCTTTTTTTCAGCGTCAAATTCTGTATCGTAATTATCTTCTAAGTTTTCCGCACAAATTGTTACTTTCAAACACGCACTCATCATTTGTGAAACCATATTGCGCATAATACTTTCATAGTTATTTTCAATATAAAAGATTAGAAGTTGTGTAACAAGTACTTCTTTTTCACAATCATAATAGAAAATAAAAAATGGATTGGAACAGTTTAATTCATTTAATTCCTTATATAGAAC
>CAVFCJ010000005.1:0-32029 GCA_963620965.1 bacterium | reverse complement strand
ATCCATTGATTTTTACAGATCGTATTACAAGATATATATGATAAAAAAATCAGGAATGTATTGCTTTTTAATGCAAAAGAAAGAATGTGGTGATATTAAAATTCTTGCAGGCGGCAATGTAAGAAATACTGGGCGAATGGATGTAAAATACTTTTATGACAATTTAGAAAATTACACATTGTCATTAAATAAGTATTTGAAAAAGTATACTGAATATCAAGAGAAAATAGCGCAAAGCGTACGTGATTTTGGTGGTGACGGAACAATCCACGGGTGCATAGTTGATATTGATTTTAATAATCATATATATGTCAACCCTATTGATGCAAAGATTACACCTTATTGGGCAAGGAATATTTCATACAAATTTGTGTATAACAATGTCGCAAGTCTTTTGGCTTATCATAGACGAGATTTATATGACAATTTATTGCAAGGCAATGTTAGTGCAGAAAACAGTTTAGTTAAGATTGATGATTTAATTGGTTTTGACGATGATTTTGTTTCGGACACAAGCATATATAGATTGTCGAAAGTAGTGTATAATTTGCAATTTGCAGCAAGAGATAATGTTGTAAGAGTTTGGTTTGATGATTTGCTTAATGCGCCTTCTGAACAGAATGGAAAGGCAATAATAGAACAATTAGCGCAATTGCCAGAGTATAATGTTGATAATACAAAGCAGACAATATAAAGAGCCTCACAGAAATTACACAAATTCATAAAATCTTATAGTGTGCTTTATATTGTCTGTTTTATATGGCTTTTATGCTTTTTTCATTCATTCATTATCAAGAAATAATCGGTTAGGCGTTCGGGGGTGTCGGCAAAGGACGTTTCGTCCCAGTATTCCACAAGCAACACGAAGTTTTCGATTATCGAGTTGACTTTCAAGGATTTGGGTAAGTTTTTGCCCGTTACGAAATTGTTTTCGACGCAAGCGGTTGCAAACTCGGTAAGTTCGCCCCTCAGATAGTTGAGGAAGATGTCCTTGCTCTGCGAAAGCAAAATGGCGTGGACAAGCGTTTTTTCGTCGTGCAAATGATAGAAAATGTGCGTTATAAAGTGCTTGTAATCGAATATCGAGGATTTTGAAAAATCGTGGCTCTTTTCCTCTGCAAGCGAGTGCGAAAAGACGTGTCCGAATATGGTCGAACATATGGATTTGAGCAATTCTTCTTTCGTTTTGTAATGCGCGTAAAACGTGCTTCTCGCAACGCCGCTTTTGTCCAACACGTCTTGGATTCTTACGTCCGCATATGCTTTTTCAAGCAAAACTTCGGCAAAAGCGTCGTAGATTTTCTCGGTTGTAGCATTTATTTTCTTGTGCATATTCCGCCTCTTTTATAGTCATTATCTCGATTATATCAAACAGCGTGTTCGCTCGTCAATACAAAATGTTCTAAAAATTGACAAAAACAAAACAAAATGTTTCAATTTGTTTGATTTTTACAATTTTAACCGTACAAAATTGTTTGATATAACTTGATTGCGGTTGCGCACAATGGTATAATTTACCCTATGAGCAAAGGCATTATTCAAGTTGAAAATCTCAACGTGCGCGCAAGGTTTTTGCACTCGACGGAAACTATCGTCGAGGGCGTTTCGTTTCGTCTTGACAGCGGCGAAAAACTTGCGATAGTGGGCGAGTCGGGAAGCGGCAAATCTATGATTGTCAACGCGCTTACGTCCTCGCTTGCGGACAACTGTTTTGCAACGGGCAAAGTTGAGTATGATGACGTGAATTTGCTTGAAAACCGTAGGTTCGCAAAAAAACTTGCGGGCGACAAAATCGTGCTTATTCCGCAGGGTGGCGCAGAGTCGCTGAACCCCTCTCTCAAAATCAAGACTCAAATTTACGAGTCTTTGAAAAGGAACGGCGCAAAACTTACAAGAGAGCAAAAGTGCGAAGCGGCGATACGCATTCTTGAAAAGGCGGGACTTAAAAACGCGGAAGAAATCCTTGAAAAATACCCATTTGAAATAAGCGGCGGCGAAGCGCAAAGGGCGGTGCTTGCAATCACGCTTTGCTCGCACGCAAACCTTATCGTTGCCGACGAAGCGACAAGAGGAATCGATGGCGAAACAAAAGAGGCGTTTTGGGATTGTATACTAAACGATTTTTCGTCTTGTGCAACGGTGTTCGTCACGCACGATATTGCGGAGGCAAAAAGGTGCGATTACGTACTCGTGCTGAAAGAGGGCAAAGTTGTTGAATACGGCAAAACTCTCGACGTATTTGCAAATCCGAAAAGCGAGTACACAAAGACGCTTGTTTTGGTGAGCGAGGTGCAAAATGCTTGAAATAATCGACTTGTCAAAATCCTTTGTAGTTGGCGACAAAAAATCAAAATCGAGCGTTTATCCTCTCAAAAGCGTATCTTTAACCATAGACAACGGCAAAAAGATAGGTTTTGTTGGCAAAAGCGGCGAGGGGAAAAGCACACTTGCAAACATTCTGTGCGGCATAGGTAAACCCGATGGCGGAAGCGTTTTGCTTGACGCTCAAAGTCTTTTCGACGGCAAGAATAGATACGACAAAAAGACGGGCGTCAAAGTTCAACTCATACCGCAAAAACCACTTCTCGCACTCGACCCTATGCAGCGCATAGGCAATGCGATAAAGGAAACGCTCGTATTTTCAAAGGCGGCAAAGAGGGGCAAGGACGCGCAAGAAAAAGCGTTGCGACTTTTCGACGTCGTAGGGCTCGAACGCACGCTGTTTTCAAGACTTCCCGTGCATTTGAGCGGCGGACAGGCGCAACGCGCGGTCATAGCGCGCGCACTCGCGACGAATCCGCAGATTCTCGTTTGCGATGAGTCTACATCAATGCTCGACGCGGCAACGCAAAAGAACATAATCGAACTGCTCAACTGTCTTGTGAACGAAAGAGGCGTTTCGTTGCTTTTCATCTCGCACGACGTTGCGCTCGTAAAAAACTTTTGCGACGAAACCTATCTTCTCGAAGATGGCAAATTGAGTCTTTTGGAGAATCGAACCGTAAAAGAATAATGAATATGCAAAAAATAATGGTATAAATAAGCAACCATATAAGAAGACCGATATAAATGACAACCGTGAAAAAGACAAATAAAGAAAAAGGCGACTATGGAAACCAAGCGTAAAAATCAAACTATATATACTTTGCTTGCACTGCTAATTGCCGCTTTGTGCACTATGACGCTTTTTGCGTGCAACCCTAAAAACGACGAAAAACAAAGCGTACTCGTCGTCGGCACTACGCTGAGCGTTGACTCGCTTAACCGTCTTGATTCAAACGGCGGCGCACCCGGCTACAACTTCGACAAAATCGCTTCGAGCGTATCGCAGATTACGGCGGTAAGCAAAATCGACGGCGAATACGTCGGCGTGGATTGCGATTACGCTTTGAGCGAGGACGGGAAAACGCTCACCCTCACGCAAAAGGACGGATACAAGTGGCACGACGGCGAAATCGTCACCGTTGACGACGTAGAGTTTTCTCTTTCGTCTCTGAAAGAGGGCGAGGACTACGAATCCGTGCAAAAATCTGGAAATTCGCTCGTTTACGAGTTGTGCACGCCGTCCGATACGTTTTTGACAAAAGTTTCCGCTCTCACGATTGCGCCGAAGCACTTGCTTGACGGAAAAACCAAAGACACTGTGACCGACGAGCAATCCGTCGTCGGGGCAGGACCATTCAAATTTTCGTCCGTAGACAAGGCGGCGGGGACGATTACGTTTGAAAAATTTGCCGATTATCCAAAGGCAAACGCCGTCAAATTCGACAAGGTGATATTCAAACAATACGGCTCGCAGGAAGTGCTTACGCTCGCGCTCAAAAACGGCGAAATCGATTTGATTTTCGACTATGCCAAAGGTCTCACGAGTGATCAAATAGCCGCGCTTTCTTCTCAAAGCGATGTGAAACTGATTTCGCAATCGACAAAGCAAGTGCCAAAAACGTTGTTTTTCAACAATCAAAAGATGACAAACGCAAACGTGAAGCGTGCAATTGCTTTGTCGATAGATTATGACAAAATCCGTTCTACGTTCGCTTCGGCGGGAGCTGCGCCGTCGAGAGAAGGATTCGTGGGCGAGGGTATCTTCGGATACAAAGAAACGCCCGTGTGGACTCGCAATCTCGAAAAGGCAAAGGAACTTTTGACGAGCGAGGGATATTCGCAATCAAACAAATTGCGCTTTGAACTGCTCGTGCACGCAGGCACGGACGATACTCAATACGCTTCGCTTCTCAAAACTCAAATCGAGGGAAGCGGACTCGTTACCGTCGTGCTCGTCGAAAAGGGAAGCGACTGGCAAGAGTATTATCAAGCGGGCAACCATATGGCAAGCCTTGCAAAAATCACCGCAAAAGGCTATGACTTCGAAGCAGGATACGGCACGAGATACACGCTTGCGACAAACACGAGTATGCTCGATATGAAAAACCCCGTCGCGCACGGACAACTGCTTGTCGAGGATGAGCAAGGACTCACCGAGTATGGCAAAATTCTGTATGCGATGAGCGGTGCGACGACGTCCGAACAGCTTGCTACGGCGGTTGGTGAGTATCAAGACTGCGTTGCGAAAAACGTGATTTGCGTTGCGTTGTTTTACGACGGAACGACGTACGGCGCGAGTGCAAAACTCGACGGATTCAAACTCGACTCGGTTGCGGGGATTCTCAATCCCTCGACGTTTGAGACGCTCGAAAAGCATTGAGAAAACCGAACATCGAGCGGGAAGTATAATGTAAACAATAGCGAAAAAGGCTTTTTATAACGACGAATATACACGATAAACCGAGAGTTGTGACAAAAGATAACTATGGCAAAGAGGATAACCAAAACGTTGATATTTTCAATCATTGCGTTGGCGGCGCTGCTGGTCGTCAATTTCTTTTTGCCGCGACTTATGCCCGGTGATCCGCTCGCAAACCTTGTTGGAGCAGACGAAACCACTTTGTCGCAAGAGCAGTACGACGAGTTGTATCACGAGATGGGGCTAGATTTGCCGCTCGGAAAGCAGTTTGCAAACTACATTTCGGGACTTGTGAAAGGCGACCTTGGATATTCTTATCATAGGGGCGGCGACGTGGGCGCGATGATACTCGAAAAGATACCGCGCACACTGCAAATAACTATGCCGGCGTGGATCCTGTCCGCCCTTTTGGCGTTTTGGCTTGGACTTGTCGCAGGCGGCAGAAAATCGAGTTTGCTCGACGCGGGAATAAGCGGTGGTATGATGATTCTCGATTCCGTGCCGACGTTCCTTTTTGCAATCGTGCTTCTCATCCTGTTCGCATTCGAGTGGAAAATTTTGCCGTCGGGCGGACTCAATTCGCCGTTTGCGCAAAATCCGTTCGCCGACAGACTTTTGCACTTGATTCTTCCCGTCGCAACGCTCACGTTCGTGTCCGTGCCGAAGAAATTTTTGCTCGTACGCAATCAATCGGCAAACGTTCAGGACATGCAATATATGACCTACGCTCGCGCAAAGGGATTGAGCGAGGCGCGACTTAATACCGTGCACGTTTTCCCCAACATAAGCGGCGCGTTCATATCCATGCTCGGCACGAGTTTCGGACATATGATTGCCGGCTCTATCGTCATAGAAAAGGTGTTTTCGGTGGACGGTGTTGGTATGCTCGTAAATCGCGCGATATTCGACAAGGATTTCCCGATGTTGCAAGGCACGCTTTTGGTGATTGCGATAAGCGTGATAATTTCAAATTTCATAGCCGACGTGATTTGCGCGTTATGCGATCCTCGACAAAGGAGGGCGGCGCAATGAGCAAGAGAGCGTACACCGCAAAAAAAGTGCTGTCGATTGCCGTGCTGTGTTTTGGCATAGCGATACTTCTGACGTTTGCGATATTTGCGATATTCGGACAGAAAATCGCGCCGTATTCGGCAAGCGAGAGTTTCGAGAAGTTTTTGCCTTGCTCGAATCAACATATCCTCGGCACGAACAATCTCGGCTACGATGTCTTTTCCCAACTTATCGTAGCAACTCGCTCGACTTTGGCCGTGGGCGTGGTGAGTGCGCTCGCTTGCCTTACGATAGGCGTTACGGTCGGTTTGCTGGCAGGGTATTTGAGCGGCGTATTTTCGGAAGCGATAAACGGATTTATCAACTTCTTTTTGCTCATTCCGATATTGCCGACGGCAATCGTCATAGCGGCGTATACGAGCGGCGGCAAGACGAGCATAATTCTCACGATAGCGTTGCTTTGCTGGTGTTCGACGGCGAGGGCGGTGAGGGCAAAGACTATGTCGATCAAAGACTCGGACTACGTTCGTGCGCTCAGGTCTTTGGGCTACGGCGAGGCGAGAATCCTCTTGCAACACATTCTGCCCAATGTTGCCGATGTCGCGCTTGCAAAATTCTTGCCGTCGGTTGCAAGTTGCATCATGATCGAGGCGACGCTCAGTTTTTTGGGCATGGGAAGCGTCACCGACGTGACGTGGGGTGTGATGATACAAAACGCGTTCACATACGGCGGAATAACGATGGGGGCATACAACTGGCTTCTTGCCCCGGGCGTGTGTATTGCGCTTTTGCAACTTGCCATGTATGCGATAAGTCAATACGTTGAGTTCAGACGTAAAATCGTGCAAGAAAACACGATAAAATATAGATAACGAACAGATAAAGTGCCGATTGCGGCACGAGGTGAAAAAATGTGTCTTGGCGACCCAAACTGCAACTGCAATAAAATAAGCGACGTCAGAGCCTTGCGCGACGACGAAATTTTGCGCGGAAAAGCACACAAGCGCAGCGTGCCCGACGACGAAAAAACCGCGTTTGCGAGATTGCAAAACAAGGATAATCCTTGCTATGAAACGTATATGGAACTCGGAAGCGCGCTCGCTTTTCAAATGCGCTATCACGAGGCTTTGGAATGTTTTGAAAAGGCAAAAACCATTCGTCCCGACGATTACGAGGCAAGAAGAAAATGTGCGGGCAGATACCTTTCCACTTTGCGTCTCGACAACGCAAAGGCGGAATTCGAGTGGTGCGTAACACACACAGGCGACGTTC
The DNA here is from genome assembly GCA_963620965.1 of bacterium. Taxonomy (GTDB): domain Bacteria; phylum Bacillota; class Clostridia; order Christensenellales; family CAG-917; genus CAG-475. The sequence goes on along the minus strand of CAVFCJ010000005.1, from coordinate 25,002 downwards.
TCGATCCCAAATATATGCTTGGCTGTTGCAAGTATTACGAGGGCGATTTCGAGGGTGCGAAACGACTGTTTGACGAGTGCATAACCCTTGCAAAAGGCAACGGCGATATGTACGTCGCTTCGCTGTTCTGGGCGGTTGCGTGCAACGTGCGAGCGGGCAAGGACATAGGCGAGATTATGCAAAAATTCGATAGGTCTATGGAGATAGGGCACCATACGGGCTATATGCAATCGCTCAAACTTTTCGACGGTGATTCGCTTTTTGAGTGCGATACAATCGCCGACGAGGATGAGCTTCAAAAGTGTATATTCAACTATGGTGCGCACCTTTATTATTTCTCGAAGGGCAATACGTTTTTGGCGGATGTGTTTCTTGCAAATACGCTCAAACTCGACACCTATTTTTCGGCGTTCGCCTATCTAGGCGCATACACAGAGTTCGTGGCGCAAAACGGCATTTGAGTGTTGACAAATCCAAATTGTCGCTGTATAAATAAGCCATAATAAATATGACGCTTTTATGCGCTTTGTGAGGTGTCTATGAGAAAGAATTTCGGATCAAAAACTTGGCTTTATCCTATGCCCGTTCTTATCATCGCAAGTTACGACAAAAACGGAACGGTGGACGCAATGAATGCTGCGTGGGGCGGTATCGGCGACTACGAGCAAATTTCGATGTGTCTGTCGGCAGGACACAAAACCGTGAAAAATATCCTTGAAAGAAAGGCGTTTACGGTGTCAGTGGCAACGGCAAAGTACATCAAAGAGTGCGATTATCTCGGACTTGTGTCGGCAAACAACACACCCGACAAATTTGCAAAAACGGGCTTCACTTACACGCACAGCGCAAACGTCGACGCACCCATCATCAACGAGTTGCCGTTTGCAATCGAGTGCGAACTCATCGATTACGACGCAAGCACCGGCACGATGAGAGGACATATCGTCAACGTATCGGCAGACGAGAGTGTTCTCAACGGCGACAAAATCGACGTTCAAAAACTTGCGCCTATCACGTTTGACAGCGTAAACAACGAGTACATCGTTCTCGGTGAAAGCGTGGGCAAAGCGTTCAAAGACGGATTGCAACTCAAATAAGCCGAAAAATTTCACGTCAAAACGAAAGACGGCGAGTGCCAAAGCGCATTCGCCGTCTTAAAAAAGCAAGACGTTCAAAATGAACTTGCGGTAAAATATTTTTTATAAAATCATTTGACAAACATCTATGCAAATGCTATTATCTTATAGCATTCATGTGGGGATATAGCTCAGTTGGTAGAGCGCCTGATTTGCATTCAGGAGGTCCTCGGTTCGAATCCGTGTATCTCCACCACACATACTGGATTGTAGCTCAGTAGGTTAGAGCACCACCCTGATAAGGTGGGGGTCGGTGGTTCGAGTCCACTCAATCCAACCAAAAGCACTCAAAACGAGTGCTTTTTTGTAATAAAAAAGCGCAACGAATTTCGTTGCGCTTTGAAGTGTTGCAAGCGGATTTTTCACAGATTGAGGTATTGTTCGTCGCTCACTTGTTCGCACCATTCCGTCGTTGCGCCCTCGTGCGGAATTGCGATTGCGACGTGCGCAAACCATTCGTCCTTGCTTGCGCCGTGCCAGTGCTTGACTTCGGGCGCGATGTACACGACGTCCCCCGCAACGAGTTTGCGCGCCGGTTTTCCTTCTTCCTGATACCAGCCCTCGCCGTCGGTGCAGAGAAGGATTTGTCCGCCATTGTGGTGAATATGCCAGTTGTTGCGGCATTTGGGTTCAAACGTGACGTTTGCAATGTTTACGCCTTGCGACGTGAGCGGATTGAGCCAACTTCTGCCGATAAAATATTGCGCGTAAGCGACGTTTTCCTGTCCGAGTCCGAACATAGAATCGAGGGGTGCAGTCGTTTCGTCCTTGTACACTTCGCGTACGATAGGAAACAACGCCCACGCGTTGGGCCAACCGACGTAAAATGCGAGATGTGTGAGGATTTCCACCATTTCGACGTTGGTGACCCCGTGATTTTTTGCGTTTTGAATGTGGTATTTGATTGAATTGTCCGTAATGCCTTTCGTCATAAGCGCGGCGACGGTAATCATACTTCTGTCGCGTGCGGACAATTTGTCCTCTCTTGCCCAGACTTCGCCGAAAAGCACGTCGTCGTTAAGTTCTGCAAATTTCGGTGCTAAATCCGAAAGAGCGTTTCTGCCAGCCGTTTGTTTTTCCATAATGAACACCTCTTTTTTAGCGATATTAGGGGATTATCCCTTTATTTTTCCCGAAAACACAGGGAAGTAGCTGAACTCGCCGTAGTTGTGAATACGGTCGATTTCAATCAGTTTTTTCATATCTTCATCGCTTATTTCAAAGTTCACGTCCGCGTTTTCTTTCATATGTTCGGGGTTGGCGGTTTTGGGAAGCGCGACCAGTCCGAGTTGCAAAACGTATCTCACGCACAGTCTTGCAATGCTCACGCCGTACTTGTCGGCAATGCCTTGCACGGTTTGATTTTTCAAAAGTTCGCCGTGCGCTATGGGCGAGTACGCCTCGACGACAATGCCGTTTTGCTTGCAATAGTCGATGAGCGAGAATTGCGTGTTGGATATGTGAGTGAGAATCTGATTCACCATAGGCTTGACGTCGGAATTGGCGATGATGTTTTCAACGTCCTCTTTTTCAAAGTTGGACACGCCGATAGCGCGGATTTTGCCCGCCTTGTAGAACTCGCAAAGCGCGCGCCACGCTTCGAGATTTCCCTCGAAATAGTGATTGCCGTCTCTAAAAGCGTTCCACGGTTGAGGCGAGTGGATAATCATAAGGTCGATGTAGTCAACGCCTAGTTTTTCAAAAGACAATTCAATATTGCGTTTTGCGTCCTCGTAGGTTTTTGCTTCGGCGTGAAGTTTGGTTTGCAAGAAAATTTCTTTTCTGTCAGATCCGCTTTTTCGTATGCCTTCGCCCACACCTCTTTCGTTGCCGTATGCCTCTGCGGTGTCGATGTGTCTGTAGCCGAATTTAATTGCGTTTGCGACGGCGTCGGCGGCTTTGTCGTCGGGAATCATCCACGTGCCGAGTCCGATTTGCGGAATTTGTACGCCGTTTGAGAGAGTCAAAGTTTTGTTCAATGTATCAAGCATAAAAATAACCCCTTTTTGTTATTGCGGATAGAATCCCGTTGCATAATAAATATAAATCGACTTTTCGATTTGTCAATATGTTTTTGCAATTTGCGCAACGTTGTTATAATATTTTAAGTAGGTTTAAGGTTTGTGCCTTATTATCTTTGCAAAAGGAAGGTGTGATATGAGAATACTTCTTGCAGAGGACGAAAAAGCGTTGAGCAGGGCGCTAGTTGCCATACTCAAACACAACAACTATTCGGTGGACGCAGTTTACGACGGTGAAGAAGCCCTCGATTATTTAGAGAGCGAGGTTTATGACGCGCTCGTTCTCGACGTTATGATGCCGAAACTTGGCGGATTCGGGGTGCTCAAAAGATTGCGAGAGCGCGGCAACGCCATTCCCGTGCTTATGCTCACCGCAAAGAGCGACATAGATGACAAGGTGACGGGGCTCGATCTCGGCGCGGACGATTACCTTACAAAACCGTTCGTCACAAAAGAGTTGCTTGCGAGGATTCGCGCAATCACGAGGCGGCAAGACGAGTTTAAAGACAACACGCTGTCTTTTTGCGACATCCACCTCGACAGAACGTCGTTTGAACTTATAGGCAGCAAAGGGAAAGTGCTTCTCACCTCAAAGGAGTTTCAAATTATGGAAGCATTTATGCAGTCGCCGGGCAAAGTCATATCCGCCGAACGCTTTATGGAAAAGGTGTGGGGATTTGACAGCGACGCCGAGATAAACGTCGTGTGGACCTACATCTCGTACCTTCGCAAAAAACTCAAACAAATCGGTTCGCAGGCAAATATAAAAGCGGTCAGAAACGTGGGGTACGTGTTGGAGGATAAAAATGATTAAAAAACTGAGAATCAAATTTGTTGCGGTCGCAATGATTGCGACAATGGTCGTGCTTGTTGCCATAATCGGCGGTATAAACGTAAACAACTGGGTTAGAATCACCAAAAATGCCGAGCAAACCCTCGCTATGCTCGTGGAAAACGGCGGCGAATTTCCAAACAAGCCTCCAAAGAAAGAAACGCCCGATAATCAACAGGGAAGTTTTGACGCACAACAGGAAGGCGCACCGGACGATAAACAGGAAACTCCCGACGGCTTGTCGCCCGAAGCGCCGTATGAAACGAGATATTTCACCGTCACGCTCGACGGCAACGGCAGCGTGATTGCAACCGACACCGACAACATTGCCGCAATTGACCAAGCCAAAGCGCAGGAGTATGCCACATCTTTGTTCGACGCAGGCAAAAACAATGGCAAAACGGACAATTACAGATACGTCGCAACAACTCTCGACGACGGCAAAACGATGTACGTTTTTCTCGATTGCACAAGGGATTTCAACAACTTCTATGACTTTTTGAAAGCGAGTTGCCTTATCAGTCTTGCGGGCTACGTCCTCGTGTTCGTGCTTGTGGTGTTGCTTTCTGGCGCGGTTATGAAACCCGTTGCCGAAACCTACAAAAAGCAAAAGCAATTTATCACCGACGCTAATCACGAACTCAAAACGCCGCTCACCGTCATCGGCGCGGATTGCGACCTTATGGAATACACCTACGGCGAAAGCGAGTGGACAAAAGGCATAAAGGAGCAGGTTGCAAAACTCACCGAACTCACAAACAAACTCGTGTTCCTTTCAAGAACGGATGAGGAAGGTCGGGTTGCGATGAGCGAATTTTCGCTGAGCGAAGTGGCGCAAGACGCAGTTGCGCCGTATGTTTCGGTGTTCGAAAGCAAGAGCAAGAAATTCGATTTTGATATTGCGGACGGCGTATCCTGCGTCGGCAACGTGAAGAGGACAAAGGAATTGCTTGAATTGCTTTTGGACAATGCGGTGAAGTATTCCGACGATGAGGGCAACATACGTTTTTCGCTTACGCATTCGGGCAAGGGCGGCAAAATCATTGTTTCCAATACGACAAACGGTGTGCCGCAAGGCAATCTCGACATACTTTTCGAGAGGTTTTACAGGCTGGATTCGTCAAGAAACAGCGATACCGGCGGACACGGCATAGGTTTGTCCGTTGCAAAAGCAATTGTTCAGCAGCAAAAGGGCAAAATCACGGCAAATTCGCCGGACGGCAAAAAAATCGTGTTTACCGTACTGTTGTAAAGGCAAAAAACCATTCTATGAAAACGCGCGAAATATATTGATAGAATGCCGAATTTTCGGCGAAACATTACAAAAAAATATGTAACAATAAAATAAATATATATATCGACACATATATCGGAATGAAAGAGGAGAGGCGGCAAGCAAGCCGCCTTTTCGTATGCGAAATCGCAAAAAAGCGAGAGTTGCGCAATGGGAAAGGAATAATTGTGCCAAAAAAAACAAAATAAAAATTTTTCAAAAAAATTATGAAATCCTTTTGAAATTTTTGTTTCGTTTTAGGTTGGCTTGCGACAATATGCACATCAAAGGAACTTAAAAGGCTCGCAAGGAGAGTGATAAATATGAAGTTTAAGAAAGTATTGATCGTCATAGTTGCATTGATTACAGCAATGTGCTTGTGCGTAGGACTTGCGGCGTGCGACGAAACACCGTCAACGGATTCAACCGACACAAGCACCGATACGGGTACGACTCCTCCCGAAGGACAGCCCGGCGGAGGTCCCGGCGGACAAGGCGGATTTATCAATCCCGGTGACAATCTCGGTGGCAGTGGCGTAGGCACTATCCCGTCGCAAGTGGATTCGCTCACCAAAGACGGCGTAACCTTATCCGACCTTTCCGACCTCTCGCAAAACGTTTCTTCAGAAGGCGCAACGGTCATCGAGGGGAGCGAAGATACGCTCACCATCACGGAAGCGGGCAATTACGTTCTCAAAGGCGAGTTCAAAAACGGCATGGTCGTGAACGTGGCAAACGGCGAAACGACGCACTTGTTCCTTGACGGCGCAGTCATTTTAAATCAAAACGGAATCGCGATTTCAAACGTCAATAAGAAATCCGACCTTATCGTTACGCTCGTTTCGGGCAGCGAAAACACAGTATTTAACGCAGGCGACGACGCAAACGCAATCCACGTCAAAGGCAATCTCCACATCAACGGCACGGGCAGTTTGAGCGTGACGAGCGAGAGCAAAAACGCAATCAAGGTTTCAAAATCCCTCGTTGTCGTTGACGCGCAAATCACCGTCGAAAGCCAAAATCACGGCATAGCGGTAAGAAGCGTCGAGGCGCAAAACGCGACTATCACCGTAAACGGCGCGGTCAAGGACGGAGTAAACGCCGAGTGCGACGACGATACGACCGAGTTCCCCGAAGGATATTCGGAAGGCTACGTCATCTTTAAGAACGTAAACTACACGGCAAGCGTTCAGGGCGACGGAATCCAAGCGGACACGCTCGTGTACATCGACGGCGGCAACGTGAATATCACAACAAGCGGTACGTTCGTTTCCTATTCGGCGGAGAATATGGAGGAATACGACCTCGTAGTAGACGATTTCAGATATGCCAAGAGCGGCAGTTCCTACAAGAAAGTCGCGAGCGAGTCCAACTATTCAACGAGCAAACTGTACGCACTCTCGCAAAGTTGCAAGGGTATAAAGGTCGGCGAAATCAAGTATGAGGATAGCGACGGAAACGAAGTTGTCGTGGTCGACGGCGATTATCTCATCGTCATAACGGGCGATGCACAAGTCAACATCGATTCCACCGACGACGCAATCCACGCCAACAGCGGCAACATCCTCGTCGAAAGCGGCGATTTGACCATCAACACCTACGACGACGGCATCACCGCAGACCTTTTGGTCGAAATCACAGGCGGCAATATCGAAGTCGAAAGTTGCTATGAGGGTATCGAAGGCGCATACGTCCGCATCGGCGGAGGCACAAGCTCTGTCACTTCGAGCGATGACTCAATCAATGCAGCGAGCGACGACGAGAGCATAAAAGAATATATCGTCATCGACGGTGGCACAATCACCGCCTATGCAAGCGGCGACGGACTCGACTCGAACGGAAGTATACTCGTAACGGGCGGCACCGTCACCGTATACGGCCCGACAAGCAACGGCGACGGCGCGCTCGACGCGGAAACGGGCATAATCGTTCAAGGCGGTACGCTTGTTGCGCTCGGCACGCTCGGTATGGTGGAAACCCCCTCGACCAACTCTATGCAATATGTCCTCTCGTATGCTCGAAATTCGGCAATCCAAGCGGGTGAAACGCTGTATGTAAAGGATTCGAGCGGCAACGTGATATTGATGATCGAGGCGCAAAAGAGTTGTCAATCCGTCATCGTCAGCACCCCCGACTTCCAAAACGGCGCAACCTACACGATCTCAAACGAATCGGGCGATTTGGCAACGTTCACAATTTCGTCGATTATCACGAGCGTAGGCAGTTCGCAAGCGGGCGGAATGCAACAGCCGAACGGCGCAAACGGCGGGCAACCAAACGGTGGACAAGGCGGACAGGCCCCGCCTTCGAGACCGTAACGACTTCACCAAAATGCAAAGAGGCGAAAAAACGATTAGAATAACGATTTTAATGGAAATCGAACGGAAAACGGCAACGCATTGCGTCGCCGTTTTCCTTTTGTTGGGAAAGAGAGGGAAGTTCTCTATGCGCTCAAATTGAGTGCAAAGAAAATAGGCAAATTAATTTTTGTCCGTTTTGCTATGGAAGAATAGAAATCTTCCGTTTGTCATTCCGAGCGTAAGCGTGGGAATCAAGCGTAGCGTAATGCGGCTTCGCCTAGATTGCCACGTCGCAATTTCATTGTTCCTCGCAATGACATAAGGTGGATTCGGAATCTTCCGCTTGTGCGCCTAGTATTGTGTCTGCGGCACAATACTAGGCGCATTCAAGCAGCAACTTGTCTGCGACGAGGGCGATAAATTCGCCGTTGGTAGGCTTTTCGTTGGGGGCGTAAATCTTTATGCCGAACACGTTGTTGATGTTCTCGATTTTGCCTCTGTTCCAAGCAACCTCGATTGCGTGGCGTATGGCGCGTTCCACTTTCGACGCGGACGTTTGATATCTTACTGCGATGCCGGGGTAGAGTTGTTTTGTGATGGAGTTGATGATTTCGGGCGTTTCGATGGTCATTTTGATGGCTTCGCGCAGGAATTGATAGCCTTTTATATGCGCGGGGATACCCACCGAAATAAAGAGGTTTGCGATTCTCTCGTCCAGAGATTTGTTTTTGCGCACGTTGACTTGCGCGCGAGGTGCGGGACGAGGTGACGAAAAATCGTTTATGACTTTCAAAAGGGTGTTGTAGTCGAATGGTTTTGCAAGAAAGTAACTTGCGCCGTATTGCATTGCTTTTTGCACAAAGCCGTCGCTTGCGAGTTGGGACATCATAATGACGATGGAACTTTTGTTTTCCATCGCGCCCAGCACACCGAAGCCGTCCAATTCGGGCATCACGATATCGAGAAGCACGAAATCGGGCTTGTAGAGCTCGATGAGCTTCAAAGCGTCGTTCCCGTTTTGAGCGGCGCCCACGACCTCGAATCCGTCTTGCGCATCGATGAAATTGCGCATACCTGCACATAACGCAGTGTTGTCGTCTGCAATTACAATAGTTTTGTTCATAAGTTCCTCCAAATGGCGCAATTTGTTGTGATAATTTGATTATAAAATTCGTTCGCGAACAAAAAACCGCGTTTTTCACGATTTTTTGTCGATGTATAATACTTATTTGTTTATTTGGATTGTTTATTCCGAATAAATGTTACAATTACGTTAACAGTGCACATTTTACGCGCATTTTGTCGGGTTTTCAACAATTATTTTCACCAATTTTTCGTTGCACCATATATGGCGCGTACAAATTTTTTACCCACTATATAAAGTTGTGAGAAAAAAAATTTGAAAAAAACGAAAATATAGTTTACATAATCACATCTTATCAATATAATATATGAATCAAACCTAACTACGAGGTTGTTATGGGAAAGTATAAGAAATGTCCGCGCTGTGAACTGAACTGGATTCCCGTCGAGGAAGAACTGTGCGAAGTCTGCAAGGCGGAACTCGGCAAAGCAAGCAAAATTTGTCTTTTGGAAGACGATGACGACGTAGAGGAAGAAGAAAGAATCTGCCCCGTTTGCAAAGTCAATTATCTCGAACCCGGCGAAGATATGTGCGCCGCGTGCAGAGAGGAACAAGCAAATTCGGCGCAAAGCAAACTCGACGATGAGGACGATTGGCAAGAATTTGTCGAGGACGACGAGCCTATCACGCCCGATGACGAAAACGAAGTTTCGCTCAACCAACTTCAAGAGGACGAGGAAGAAGGATTTGAGGACGAAGAGGAAGAACAATGCCCCGATGATTTCGACGACGAGGACCTCGGCGACATCGACGATTATGCCGATGACGATGAGGACGAAGATGAAGAAGACGACGAGGACGACGATTTCGACGACAGAGATTGAATCCTTTCTTAAAGAGAAACAAACCATATCAAAAAACGCACCGACGGTGCGTTTTTTCATTCTTGAATTAATAATTGTGGGTGGGGTTGCGCCCCACACCCCAATGGAAATAAGTTATAAAAACTGCGCAAATAGATGAGTAACAAGAAAGCGCCCCTTGAATGCGAACCCTAATTTACTTTCGTAAATGAGTTTGCAGGCAAGGGGTGCTGGCATTTTTGCTATTTGATTAATAGTGCAATTAAATGTATTAATTCTTCCGCTTGCGTGCCGTTAGGCACACATATACCAAGCAGATAATTTGGCGAAACTGTGGTTTGATTTTTTATCCGTGCTTGAACTGATAGTGCAAATTCTCTGCGCGGTTAGCAAAGCAATAAATCGAGCGAGGTTTTTGGCAATACGCATTTATGCGATTGCCATTACCTCAGCGACGATTTTTGCTTAATATGCGCGGGCGTAATAAATGACTCTGCTCGCAGGCTTCCCGCAGACGGGGCATACATCGCCGACGGGCGTTTGGTCGAACGGCATACAACGCGAGGTCGCCGCAAATAGTTCTTTTATCTTGTCTTCACAGCAACGGTCGCCGCACCACATTGTCTTGACGAAATTGTGGTTGTCAAGAGCCTCTTTCATCTCGTCGAGAGAGTGGCAAGTGACGATGTGCGAGTGCAAAAATTCGTACGATTGTTTGAACATATTTTGTTGAATATCGTCCAAAAGCGCGGGGATTTCGGTCGTAAGACTGTCGATTTTGAGCGCAAACTTGTCGTGAGTGTCGCGGCGCGCAATCATAACTTGACCGTTTTCGATGTCGCGAGGACCGATTTCGAGACGTACGGGCACGCCTTTCATTTCCCATTCGTTGAACTTCCAGCCCGGGGATTGCTCTCTGTCGTCGAGCATAACTCTCACGCCGACACTGCGAAGTGCGGAAGCGACTTCCTGCGCTTTTTCGTTGACGCCTTCCTTGTGCGCCGCAACGGGAACGACAACCACTTGATAGGGTGCGACTCTCGGCGGAAGTTTCAAGCCGCGTTGGTCGCCGTGCGCCATAATGAGCGCGCCGATAAGACGAGTGGATGCGCCCCAACTGGTTTGATAGGGATTTTTGAGTTGCCCGTCTTTGTCGAGATACTTGATTTCAAAAGCGGACGAGAAGTTTTGTCCGAGATAGTGGGAAGTGCCCGATTGCAACGCTTTGCCGTCGAGCATCATTGCTTCCATAGTGTAGGTGTCAACCGCGCCCGCAAATTTCTCTTTTTCGGATTTTTGACCGACGAGAACGTCGATTGCAAGCACGTTTTGCATAAACTCACGGTACACTTCGAGCATTTTGAGGGTTTCCTCTCTCGCTTCTTTTTCGGTTTGGTGAAGGGTGTGACCTTCTTGCCAGAGAAATTCGCTCGTACGAAGGAAGGGACGGGTGGTTTTTTCCCAACGTACGACGTTTGCCCATTGGTTTATGAGTACGGGCAAATCGCGATAACTCTTGACCCACTTTGCGTACATAGAGCAGATGATGGTTTCGGACGTAGGACGCACGACGAGTTGTTCCTCGAGCGGCGTGTTGCCGATGTGCGTGACAAGCGCGACTTCGGGCGCGAATCCTTCAACGTGGTCCGCCTCTTTCACGAGATAACTGTACGGGATAAACATCGGGAAGTACGCGTTTTTGTGTCCCGTTGCCTTGAATCTCGCATTGAGTTCCTCTTGGATATGTTCCCAAATCTCGTAGCCGTAAGGGCGAATGACCATCGTGCCTTTGACGGGGCCGTAGTCGACGAGTTCGGTTTTAAGCACAACGTCGGTGTACCATTGAGGGAAATTCACGTTCATATCCGTGATTTCTTTTACGAATTGTTCCTTTTCTTTTGCCATAGTCTGCCTCTATCCGTATAAGGATAATTATATATAATAATATACTGTAACGATATTATATATTCTAAAACCCGCCTTGTAAAACGAAAACATTGAAAAACAGCGCAAACTGCGCTGTTTTTAGTTTTCATCGGGAACGTATTCCAAAATTTCCGACACCGAACAATCCAAAATTCTGCACAAATCGTTGATTTTTGCGGTGCTGATTCCTTTGTTTTTTCGCAGTCTGTCAATCGTTGCGCTGCTTATTCCGTGCTTTTCGATCAGCGTGTAGGTTGACTCGCCTTTTTCTTTTATGGTTTTCCAAAAAGGTGCGTAAGTTATCATATTTCAATTCTAAAATGTAGTTCATATATTGACAATAGTCATAAAAGTGACTATAATGTAATAAAAATGCGCATTTAGCAAAATTAACGAGATGAAACACGTAGATTCGGAAATAAGACGAGTATTAATGATCTGTTCCAATGGTAGTTATAGGGGGTCGCAATGCAGGTATTAAGTGGATTAATCATAGTCGGATTTGTGGTTATTATTTTGTTGGCAATTTGGGCAAAACTTCACAAATAAAGGTGTGCTGGGTATGGTCGTAAAAATTATTGGATATACTATTGCATTTGGTATCGCATTTTTACTTGTTGCGTGGTTGTGTAATTGTAAAAAATAAATGTAGATTTGAATTAATGAAACAGGATTGCCATTTTTCGACTTCTTTTATATAATGGCAGTATGGCAAAGAAATCTTCAAAATCCACGAAATCCAAAAAGCAAACTTCGTCGCCCGTCGAAAAGGCGGCTAAAAAAGCGTACAAGGCAAATCCGAAAGCGTTTGTAATTTCAATAGTTGCAATCGTGCTTGTGATAGCAATCGCAACGGCGGTTGTGTATTTTGCATTCCCCGACACTTGGGATCAAATCGTTTCGATGATTGTCAAAGACAATCAATATTCGGGACTTACTCGCGGCGACGGCGAATTGCTCGTGCATATGCTCGACGTCGGACAAGGCGATTGCATCTATATTCAGTTGCCCGACGGCAAAGATATGGTTATAGACTGCGCAAACTACAACGACGACAAAGAGTACGAGGAAAAGACTTTCGACTATCTCGACACCTACATAACCGACGATACGGTCGAGTATCTTATGCTCACGCACTGCGACAGCGACCACGTTTATTTTATGGACGAACTTTTGGAACGCTACCAAGTCGAAAAGTTGTTTATGCCCAACGTGCTTGCCGCACCGGGAACGGACTCGAAAGATAAAAAAGCGTTGCAAGACCAAATCGACGCACTCGACACGAGCAGATTCACCGACAAAGACACTATCGGAACGAAAACTTATGCGGAATTTTTCATTGCCGCGCTCACCGAGCCTAATTGCGAAATCGTGCTTAACGTTGACCCCGACGTAAACACGAACAGCATAATCATCGAAGAAACGACGTACAGATTGGTGTTTTATTGCCCCACGCAAGAGTATTACGACGACTCGAATCTTAATAGTGCCGAACGCAAAAACGCCATATCGCCCATCGGAATTTTGGAATACAACGGCAGACGTATTATGCTCACGGGCGACAGCAACGAACTCAACGAGCCGCTTGTTGTCGAGCGCACGGGTAAAATCGATTGCGACGTTTTGAAAATTGGGCATCACGGAAGCGCAACCTCGACGCTCAATCCGTTTTTGGATGCGTATACGTTTGAGTATGCGATAATCAGTTGCAACACTTACGGCAACAAATTCAATCATCCTCGTCAATCCACGCTCGACCGTCTGAAAGCGCACGACATAGCGGTTTATCGCACGGACAAAAACGGCAATATAGTGGTGTCTGTCGACAAGGACGGCAACATAAAAATAACCACTCAAAAAGAGTGGAGCAAAGACGAAAACTACAAGGGTTATTCAACAGGCTCGGACGATTAAACGAAATATTTTGCGCCGGATGCAAAACACGTGTCACCCATCTTTTCAAGATGGCTTGACAAATATTTTGGCGCAAACGTCCTGTCACAAACAAATCAGAGCATTTGTTTGTGACGTAAGGGGTTGCAACTTTGAGGCGGCTCGGCAGTTGCAACGACGAAAGTTGATGCTCACAACGATTCTTCGTCATTTCATAAACTACGGCTCCGCCTGTCTACGAGCAACGTTTCGGTGGCTGCGAAACCGAATAATTGAAGAATTTTCTGCGCGGTAGAGGACTAAAAGTTTATGCAGATAAAACAAGCGTCTAAACGGACACTTATTCGAAGCGTTCTTATACTACTACGTTGCCCTTTCACAGACGGAATTGGAGCCGCAACGGCGGCGACCGTAGCGAGCGCCGAGCTTGACGATTAGTACAAGCGACTGCGCCGTTTGGGTGCGAAGCTGGCGCACAAAGCGCAGTGACATAATGAGAGAAATATCCCTATTTATGCGAGTGCCGAGTGTTGCCCCACGCGGAGCGGACGTCGTGGGTTCCCTCAAATTTATGCAGAGGGGGGAACGACGGTAGGGGAAACACGTGAGGAAGGGGGGGAGTTTTAATTAATTTAGTTTAAGTCTAATTAGGGGAGACTAAAAGTTTATGCAGATAAAAGAAAAGACACGCAAATGCGTGCCTTTTTGTAAACTTGCATAAACTTTTAGTCTGCTTTGTAGGGAAGCAATGCCATAACTCTTGCCCTCTTGATTGCAACAGCAAGCGTTCTTTGATGTTTTGCGCAAACACCGCTCATACGACGGGGAAGGATTTTGCCTTTCTCGGTGATGAAACGACGAAGTTTCGCAACGTCCTTGTAGTCGATGTCGTCAACGTGATCTACGCAGAATGTGCAAACTTTCTTTTTGGGCACTCTCTTGGGTGCGCGGGGTGCTTTAACTTCTTCTGCCATTTTCAATACTCCTTAAATTAGAATGGAAGGTCTTCGTCGATGGGTTTGAGATCGTCGAAATCGACGTCGTCAGAACCGTTTTCGTCACTTCTGGTGGAGAGGAATTGCACCTCGTCCGCCGCGATTTCGGTGACGTAACGACGAGAACCGTCTTGCGTGTCATAACTTCTCGTTTGAATGCTGCCGCTGATAGCCGCCTTGCTGCCTTTTTTGAGGTAGCGAGCACAGTTGTCCGCTTGTGCTCTCCAAACTACGACGGGGAGAAAATCGGTTTCTCTCTTTCCGTCTTTTGAGTAGGAACGAGACACAGCAAGTGTAAATCTGCAAAATTTGATGCCGCTGTTTGTGGATGCGAGTTCCGGATCCTTTGTCAAATTGCCGATCAAAAATACCTTGTTCATAATATTTCTCCTTGTCGATTACTTCTTGATGATCATTTGTCTTACGACGTTTTCGTCGTTACGCATAAATCTGTCAAGTTCTGATTGAGCATCTTTTGTGCAAGTGACGTTCATAAGAACGTAATAGCCTTCGGTTTGCTTGTTGATTTCGTAAGCAAACTTTCTCATGCCCCATTTGTCCAAACCGTCAACGGTGCCGCCGAGAGAAGCAACCAAGTTTTCAAATTTTTCGACAACTTGATTTTTCTTATCGTCGTCCACGTCGCCGCGAATGATGTAGAGAACCTCATACTTATCCATAATTCGATACCTCCTTTTGGTCTTGTGTCCCTTTCGGGAAAGGAAAACGCATCATTTAGATGCTCAATAATAATATATTAATAAAAAATATTTGTCAAACGAATGATGGAAATTGAATAACAATTATACTTTATACAAATTGCAAAAAAGAAAAGCGTGCCGTTAAGGCACGCCACTAAGCAGATAATTTGGCGAAACGGCGGTTTGATTTTTATCAGTGCCAGTGTATACAGCACACACCCACCAAGCAAGCACTCGCGCGGAATTGCGGTTTGAGTTCTTGCCCGTCTTATTTTTAGAGCAGAGAGGGATTGCGCGGTTAGTGATTGCGAGAACAAGTGCGGTTTTTGACAATCGCCCCAAAAGTTCTCGTTTCTATTTAGGGGATTCCCACGCTATGCTCGGAATGACGGTAGGGGGCGATTGTCTTTGCCGCAACGCCGTTTAAGCAATGTGCGCGGTTAGAAAAGCAAAAATCAAGCGAGGCTCCCGCAAATACGCAAGATTTGCGTGTTTCCGTTGCCTAGGCGATGATTTTGCTTAATTAAGAAAATCTTAATGTTCCGTTTAGTTCATTTTTAATTGACAATCGTATCATATTATCGCAATCGAGAATTGCACCATATTTTGAAAAAACAAATCAAGGAGATATATTATGAAAAAAACATTAGTATCTGTTTTGGCACTCGTACTTGTAGTTTCTCTTTCTCTCGTCGCTTTCGTAGCGTGCAATGACAAAGACAACGACAAAGACGCAAAAGTTTCCAACACGGAAGTTCTCGGCACGACGGTAGCGGTTTTGGCTTCCAACGCGGCAAGCGGCGCTTCTGCGGCGGCAGAGGATGACGCAGACGTCAACTTTAACGCGGGCGTAAACCTCACGGTCGGCGACAACAACCAACTTACACTCGGCTCTGAAGTGGTTGCAACAGGCATTGCAACGGCTGTCAAACCCATGATTCAAACATTGGTTGACAGAGTGGACGACGTTCTCGGTGAAAACGGCATAAAGGTCGAAAAAGTCGATTCCGACGACGCAGAATACACCGAAAAGTACTCGATCACCATCACTTACGTTGACGAAGAAAGCGGTGAAGAATCCACTCGTTCTCTCGCACTCTACGTCAAACTTTCGGCAGGTGCGGAAATCGAAGGCAAAACCAACTACACTTTTGAAGCAAAAGTTATGTGGGTAGGCGCAGACGACAACGAAGTCGAAGTTGCGGCATTCAAAGGCGAAGCAAACTTTGACAATGCAAAAGACGCAATGGTATTCACGCTCGGCGCAAATGCAGGCGATGAAGAAAACGTCGGCGCATTCGCAAACATCAAAGCATACGCAACCGCACAAGGCACAGTGAAAATAGAAATGGGCGCAGGTGCAGGCGTAAGTGAGACGGTAGGCGCAAACGCGGCTCTTTCCGTTGAAATCGGCAAACTCGCAGACGGCAAATACGGCGCAGTCGTAACCGCACAAGGCGACGCAAGCGTCAACACGGGTGTTGGTAATGTCGGTGTAAGCTTTGTTGCAACCGTCAACGTTTATGCAAACAGCCAAGAGAACGCAGGTGAATTTGCACTCAGCGGCAACGTTGAAGCAACCGTAACCGCATTGAACATAACCTACAAGGGAACGGCAAACCTCGAAGGCAAAGCAGTCTATGACGCAGACAAAGACGAAGCAGTCGTAGGGCTCAACGGCGTGATCAACTTCACAAAGGTGGAAGAAGAAAACAAATAAGACAGACAAAACAACTTAGCCCGATAGGGTAATCAAAAGCACGGCTTGCATTGCAAACCGTGCTTTTGTTGTAAAAACTCAAAAATTATGTCATCGAATGTTTTTGTCGAGGAATTTGCGGATTTTCTTTTTTGCGGAATAAATGGTGTTGTCCACTTTTTTGCGTTCGAGCCCCAACTCGTTGGCAATTTCGGCATAACTCATACATTCGAGATGTAGTTTCAAAACGTCGAGTTCGGTGGGAGTGAGCAGGGACGAAATCGCGTCGAAAAGCAGTGCCGACGTTTCATTTTCGATGAATATACTTTCGGGGTTTGCGCCTTGCAATTCGTCTCTCAATTCGCTTGAATCGATGGTGACTTCCATGTTTGCCGATTCGGATTTTCTGACGGCGTCCACGATTGCGTTCCGTATGCAATGTGAGGCGTAGGTTTTGAAACCGGCCTTGCCGTTTTCGTCGTAAGTGTGTATTGCGCGTATGAGCGCAAGCATACCGTAACTCGACAAATCGTCAACGTCGTATGCGCCCGCAACGCCGAAGGAGCGGGCAATGGATTTTGCAAGATTGAGGTATGACAAAGCAATGGAATTTTCCGCCTCCAAATCGCCTTGCTGCGCCTTTTTTATGAGTTGCTGTTCTTGCTCTTTATCCATAAATTCAGATGTGTTTTTTTGATATTGTTTTGGTTTAGTGTCTTTGTTTTACGGTTTCGTATAGAACGATTCCTGCCGCAACCGAAGCGTTGAGCGAGTTGACTTTTCCGTATTGCGGAATGGTGAGCGTACCGTCGCAAAGTTCTTTTGTGAGGCGGTGAATACCCTCGCCCTCGCTGCCTATCACAAGTGCGATGTTTCCTGTCAAATTTGCATCTTTCGGGGCTTTACCGTCAAAATCCGTTGCATAAACCCACACATTCTGCTCTTTGAGCCATCTTATTGTGTCGTTGATGTTGGTGACTTTTGCAATGAGCATATGCTCGGTTGCGCCGCAAGCAACCTTGACGACCGTATCGTTGACACTCACACTTCTGTGCTTGGGGATCACGATTCCGTGCGCACCGAAACATTCCGCACTTCTTATGATTGCACCGAGATTGTGAGGGTCGGTTATGCCGTCGAGAAGGACGAGCAACAAGTCTTCGCCCTTGTCTTTTGCAAGGCTCAAAATGTCCTCGACGGCGCAGTAGGAAAAGTCGGTGACCGCCGCGACTATGCCTTGATGGTTGCCGCCGTTTGCGAGTTTGTCGAGCATGTTTTTGTCAACGTAACTCACAACCGTGCGAGCTTCTTTTGCGAGTTTGAGAACGCGCGAAAGCATCGGGTCGAATTCACCTTTCTGAACGTAAATTTTGTCTACCGTTTTGCCTGCGATATAGGCTTCTCTGACGGGGTTTCGTCCGTAAATATACATATCTTTGTCCTACTTTATTCCTTTATATTATCCTCGAAACAAATGCTCAAAAACTCGTTGAGGCGCTTTGTGTTGCCCGTTAGGTACAAGTAGCCGAGCACCGCTTCGAATCCGCTTGCACGCCTATATTCGCTCATTTCGGCGTGTTTTGCGCTTGTCTGAACTTTACAATTTCTCGCTCTGCGGAAAATATCCTGCTCATCCTCGTCAAATAGCGGAAGCAATTTTTCGGCTTCGGCTGCTTGCGACACGGCTTTCACCACCTTTATGACCTCGTGATGAAGCGCGCCGGTCTTTTGAGTCGAGCCGATAGTAACTCTCGTGCGAGTGTAAAGGGATTGCACGGCGTCGCCGACAAATGCGAGAGCCATAGGGTGAAGCGCGAGCGCTTCCTGCTTTGATATGGGTGTATCGAGCGAAAAAATCGAGTTGTCTGCCATAAAAGGAATTGTAGCACAATATTTTGCAAATCGCAACGTCAAACACTGCGATATTGACAATATGGACAAATACGAATAAAATATAATCACAAAACTCTTGCGCACAAGGCGCGCCGCAACGGAATTTTGGCAAATGTCAAAATGTTCAAAAGGCAAAATAGAGGAATTATGAAAAAGAGGTTATTGAAAGTCACACTGTTGACACTCGTTGCGATATTGCTTTCGACAAGTTTGGTTGCTTGCGGACTTTTCAATTCGCAAAAAGAGATAAAAGCCGTTGATCTTGTCGTGACAGGCGGTCTTGAAAAAGGACAGAGCGAGGGCGAGTATATCGCCTATCTCGGCGACGAGATGTTGCTTGGTGTAAACTGGCACAACAAGCGCGTATCTTCGGCGGATGTCGAGTGGCACGAGATAGTGGACGGCAAAGATTCTATTATCGAAGGCGCAGAAGGCAAGACGTATTCGCGCAGTTTTTCCAAAAACGACTTAGACAAAAAATTCGAGTATTACGTCGTAGTCAATCAGTCCGTAGAGTCGGCAAAAATCACCGTAACGGCGAAGTACACGCTTGTTTCCCCATCGTTAAGCGCAAATCTCTCGGTTACGGACGGAATTGTCCAGCAAAACCTGATTGACGGTGCACAAAACGTTGCGATAACGGCAAATTGGAATGCCGATTTAATCCCCGATGATAAGACAATATCTGTTGCTTGGTACGTTGACGACGCAAAACAATCGGAAACGAGTGCGACGTTCACATTCGACATATCGAGCGTTGAGGACGAGTGCGAAATCGAGGTCAAAGTAGTTTTGTCGGACGGCAAGCAGACGACCAACGCAAAAATCACGCTTGCTTTCGTCAAAAAATTCGCGCTTGTCGAGGAGTTGAAAATAAACGCCGATTCTACGCTCTTAAATGTCGGACAAAACACCTACTATTTCAAAGCGACCGCAGACGGCGACAAAGTTAAGTCTTTTTCGACTTCGCTTCTGCCGTGGAACGCAAACGGAAATGCTGCTTGCGAATGGACGCTCACAAATTCGGCGGGTACGAGCGTTGTGGAAAAGAGCAAGCGCATTGCGGACATCTCGCTTGCGTACGGCAAAAACGTTATCAAGGCAACCGTGCAGAACGTCGAAAGCAGACAAATCATCGTCTATGCGCTTGACTATGAGTATGACGATTTGCCAAAGGACATAAAAGAAAACATCGAAAACTCCTTCTTCTGGTTTGGCAATTATTACGATAGTTACATCTCCACGCAAGCCGACCTTAACGCATATATGGGCTATGTCATATCATTGCATCAAACGGACAGAGCGTACACGATGTATATTGAAAAGAACGACTGGTGCAATCTCGATGCGTTTTCAAAAAAGTGTTCGCTCGCCATTGACGAGGGCAGCGACGAGTCGGGCAATTTTTCGTACAGCACATCCGTAAGCGGCTCGATAGGTTCTGTTACGTTTGCCGAAAAAACGATGTTTGGCATTCCGCAAGGTGCGTACGAGCCGAAAGAGAATAGCGAGCAGGTGGTGGGATATTTGAGATATTCCGAGCAATCCTCAAAGCGCACTCAACTGCCCATAGACAGCAAAACCGAGAGCGTGAAAGTGTCAAACTCAAACGATCTTTACCGCGCCGTATCTTGCGGTCAAAAGCCGATTTTTGCGGATGACGAGGGCGGAATCGCACTCAAAAAACTTTATGACGAAGCGCGCGAAGTTCTCACGACGTACGTTTCGGACGATATGTCCGACTATGAAAAAGTCGCCGTCATCTACGACTGGATTGTAAACGTCGTCGATTATGATTACTCTGCCGCGCAACTTCAAGGCGGTAATACGAGCAAATACAACGCGTTCTATCTCGAAGGCGCGTTTAACGACCATCGCGCCGTGTGCGACGGCAAGTCCAAAGCGTTTGCTCTGCTCTGCGGAATGGAAGGAATAAAAGCTATTCGCATAACCGGCTATGCAAATCAAAACCTCAAAAACCTTACGCCCGACGAGCAACGTGATTGCGGTCACGCTTGGAACAAGGTGCTTATCGACGCAAACGATGACGGCGTGAAGGAATGGTACGTCGTCGATACGACTTGGGGCGATATGGCGGTTAAAAACGAGGGCGTAAGCGGCGTCGTATACGAATATCTCAACTATGCCTACTTCCTCAAAACCGACGAGGACATAAAGGACACGCATATCGCAAAGACTTACAATCCGACGTCAAACACCGACGTAAACGTCTACAAAAAGACGGTGATAAAGGTGGGCGGCATAAGTTTTGATTTGTACATTGAATCGCGTGCGGAACTCGATGCGATTGTCGCATACAGCAAGGCAAACGGCAAAATGCCCTTATCCGTCTATATCGTATCGGGAATCACGGGCAGCGGGTATTCCACAGTGCATATTTACGGAAACGAATACGTCATATATGCATGAATGTAAAAACAGTGTAAAATGCTTCAAAAAACCCGTCTCGAAAGAGGCGGTTTTTTGAATATTCCGCAACTGCGGCGACGCCGCATTTCGCTATGCTGGATTTTTACGTTCGCTTCGTTCCCTCTGGATGACATATGGAAGATTCAAATTTTCCACTTGCGTGCATAGCACGCAGCCACCAAGCAAGCACTCGCACGGAATTGCGGTTTGAGTTCTTGTCCGTCTTATTTTGAGAGTAAAGAGGGCTTGCGCGGTTAGTGATTGCGAAAACAAGTGCGGTTTTTGACAATCGCACAAAAAGTTTCCGGTTCTGTTTATGGGATTCCCACGCTACGCTCTGAATGACAATGTGGGCGATTGACATTGCCGCAACGCCGTTTGAGCAATGCGCTATTAAAGATACGTCCGCAACGCCTTTATGTTTTTGTCGTAAACTTTCATAAGGTCTTTGGCAAGGTCGGGAACGTCAACTCCGTCGCGGTTGAGTTCGTTAATGCACTTTTGCACGCTTTCGATGCCCATATTGTAGCCGTCGATAAGCATACTCGCAAGGTGCGAACACGAGCTGTTTATGCCGGCGTTCATCTTCACGCCCGCTTTGAGCATCATGCGTTGCATAGGGTTGGTTTGTGCCTCCTCGAGTTCCTTTTCGCTCAACTCGGATTTTGCTTTTTGATAGAATTCTTCCATCGTTTCTTTTTGCGAAAGCACGAGGTTTTTCATTTTTTTGCAGTCGATATAGCCGACGATGTTGTCAATGGATTGCGCGCCCATAGCGGTGTTGCGCACGATTTCTCTATAAATTTTCATAAGGTTCTCCTTCTATATTCGATGTTTTGCGGCCCCGATTATTTGTTTGAAAACAGTTTGTCGAGCCATTCTTTCACCCACGACTTGTACACGATTTTCTCGCCGTTGCCGCTTTCGGGAACGAAACACAGGGGCGGAAAAGCCACGCACCACCAGTTGTCGCCCACGCCCTCGCCGAGATAGATTATAAGCGCGTCGTAGTTGCCTTCGGGGAAGTCGTAGCCGTCGTATTTTCTGTCGGGGAAACACTCGTTTTTGAACGCAATCGAGGCTTTATATTCAAAATCGTTGTCGTAAAGCGTTTGATTTACGATTTTGACGAGATTTCCCTTTTCTCTTTCGAGCGTGCCAAGCGCCTCGTTTTTACTCTTGCAACCGTCGAGTTTCGAGGTGAGATATTCGGTCACTTCATCGCGCACTTTGAGTTTTACGGCTTGGTCGGCTTCGCTGTTTGAGTTGGCTCTTATATGTATACGGATGCATTGTTCTGCAATCTCTTGTTGGCTCGGTGTGTCGTCGCAGGCAAAGAGCAAAAGCGAGCACGAGAGCAAAACCAAAACGATACAAATAGATGAGAATGCTTTTTTCATAGCGAGAGTATTGCCCCTCTTTGCATGTTTTATACTTGCATAAAAATCGCAAGTTGAGAAAAACTATCCCAAAAGAGGTGAAATATGAATCGTAAATCACAAGCCAGAAAGAGTTTGATTGTTGACCTCGTTTTGTCACTCTCGATAGTGACGATATTTTCGTTTGCCCTCGTGCAAACGCAGAGCGTTGCGGATGCGGCAACCTTGAAGCAAGGCTCGCAAGGGGATTTGGTCAAAACCGTTCAGCAAAAACTCATACGCTGGGGCTATCTCAAAGGCACGGCGGACGGAATATTCGGCGCAAAGACTAAAGCCGCCGTCATCGCATTTCAAAAGAAAAACGGACTTACCGCCGACGGCGTTATAGGCACGCGCACGGCGCAGGCACTCGGCACAAGTCTTTCGAGTTCGACATCCACGGCGTCGACAACGACGTCCTCGACCGACCTCAATTTGCTTGCGAGAGTGGTGTACGGCGAGGCGAGAGGCGAGCCGTACACGGGGCAGGTTGCCGTTGCGGCGGTCGTGCTCAACAGAGTACGTTCGTCGTCTTTTCCAAACAGCGTGGCGGGGGTTGTGTATCAGTCGGGCGCATTCGATTGCGTGAGCGACGGTCAAATCAATCTCACGCCCAATCAATCCGCATACAACGCCGCAAAGGACGCTCTCAACGGCTGGGATCCGACCTATGGGTGTCTGTTCTATTACAATCCGCGCACCGCTACGAGCAAATGGATGCTCGCACGCACGGTTAAACTCTCGATAGGCAACCACGCCTTTTGTTAAGGAGGAAGAATATGAAAAACAACGATAAAAATCAAGAAACAAAGCAAGCGGAAAAAAAGAAAAAACCGACTTCCAAAGTTGTAAAAACCGCCGTTCTCGGTACTGTAATCGGGCTGTTTGCATCTGCAATCGTGGGGCTTTCCGTCGCATTGTACTACGCTCAAACCAGCGTAAACACGCACGAAGCGTACCAACGCCAAATGGACGCTATATATCAACGCGCATACTTCGATTTGCTCGACGGGGCAAGCGATTTGGGCATAAATCTGCGCAAAATCAGCGTGTCCAACTCAAAGAGTATGCAACAATCTCTTCTTTACGAGGTGTACAATGCGGTGGAACTTGCAAGCAGCAATCTCGCAACCTTCAAGTCCAACGACGACGGCGTGCTCAAAGCACAAAAGTTCGTCAATCAACTCGGCGACTATTCGCATACGCTCGCAATGGGGCTTGCAAACGGCAAGGAATTGAGCGGCGAGGATAGGCAGCGCCTTTTCAAAATGGGCGAAATTGCCGACGTCTATCAAAAATCGCTTGAAAGCGTGCAAAAGAATCTCGACGACGCAAATCTCGAACTTATCGACGAGGGCGCACTCGACGTGTTCGTGCAATCCTTTTCTTCCTTTTCCGAGCCGAGTTTCGAGTACCCCGAAATGATTTACGACGGACCGTTTTCCTCCGCTTTGGAAAACAGGGAAACGAAAGGCCTTGTCGGTGACGAAATAACCAAAGAGCGTGGCGCGGCAATCGTAAAAACCAAACTTGCGACTCTAAATCCCACCGATGTTGAGTTTGCAGGCGAAGCGGACGGCGATATAAAGACGTTCGATTACACCGCCAAAGTAAACGGCGAATCCGTATACGTTCAAATCGCGCGAAAGGGCGGCATGCTCATATCCTTTAACGCAAGAGCGGATTTGCAAAGTGCGGCTATTGTCGAGGCGAGTCAAACTTGTCAGCAACGCGCTCTTGAATTCGCAAAGGCGGCGGGATTCGACAATATGACGGTCGTATGGTCGTCCTCGTCTGACGGCGAGTGTGTCATAAACCTTGCGCCTATGCAAAACGGAATCGTCCTTTATCCCGACCTTGTCAAGGTCAAAGTCCGTCAGTCCGACAACACCGTCATCGGCTTCGATTCCACCCACTACGCTTTCAATCACTGCACGCGCAACCTCGACCGCCTCTCGATTTCTCTCGAAGCGGCAACTCAAGTCGTGTCTTTACCGTCCGTCCGTGACGGCAGACTCACCCTCATTCCCCTCCGCGAAACCTCAGAAGTTCTTGCCTATGAATTCGAGTGTCATCAAAACGGCACCTACTATATATATGTTGACGCGCGCACGGGCGAAGAGGTGAATATTTTGTATGTTATAGAGGATTCTCTCGGTTCCCGCACCGCTTAAAATGCGCTATTTGGCGTGATACTGCGTCAGCGCACCTCGCCCATCAACTCATTTACGCTTTGTAAATTAGGGTTGCTGTTCGAGGTGCGCTTCCTTGTCTGACGCTCAAATATCACATTTTACCAATTACCAAAACTGCGCTAAATCGCGACTAACTTTGTCAGGCACGGCTTGCCTCAAAATCGTGTACGCCTATGTACACTGGGTTTTGATTCAAGCCGCGCCTTTCGCGTTCTTCATCCAAATATCGCGGTTTTATATACTTATTTGCGGACGGAACACGAGCCGCAAGGCGGCGAGAAAAGGTATGGTGATTTGTCAAACCAAGTGCAACACTTTGTTTAATTCTTGTTCAAACAAATCT
>CAVFCJ010000004.1:0-35262 GCA_963620965.1 bacterium | reverse complement strand
ATATAGTATTATAACACCCGAATTTTTTTATTTCAAGTCTAAAATTAAAAGGCGGTTTATTAAAAAAGGATTTAAGGTTGCACTTTGTGCAATTATATTGTCCTTGCGGACAGTTAAATTCTCGCATTGCGAGCGTTATATTGCACCTACGGTGCAGTTATATTGTGCCTATGGCACAGTTGTGGCAGATTCGAATATTCCGCAACCTCTCGCACAGCGAGAGATTTCACCCGCGCTCTGCGCGGATATCACACGAGCAAAGCGAGTATATCACCGTTGCGTAAGCAACGATATCACTGCGTAAGCAATGAAAAGCGGCGCACCGTAGTGCGCCATAAAAAGCGTGCCGAACGGCACGCCACCAAGCAGATAATTTGGCGAAATTGCGGCTCGAGTTTTTATCCGTGCCGAAACTGATAGCGCAAATTCTCTGCGCGGTTAGCAAAGCAATAAATCAAGCGAGGCAACGGCAATGCACAAACGTGCGTTGCCGTTGCCCCTCTGTGATGATTTTTGCTTTAAGCAATTTTTTTGAGCTTGGATTTCTTCACCACAATCGTGACGATTGTCGCAACCACAATCATCACAAACAATGCGCACGAGCCGATTATGACATACATCTTCCACGCTTCGAGTGCTTGCGTATTGACGTCCACAAACACAATGCCGTTGACATAGTCTGTCGTGTAGGTGAGTTTGCCGTTCTCGAGCGTGTAGTCGGTGAGTCTTGTAAGTCCGCCGTTTGAGTTGACGTAGTAGACTGCGATTCCGTCAAGGTTCTTTACGTTTTGTGGCAATTCGACAGTGATCGTCGTGCTGTTTCCGGTGTAGGTTACGAGTGTATCGTCAAGATAGAGGTTGACTCTGAGCACAGCCGCGACGCTTGCATCTTCAACGCCTGCTTTACTGCTCATTGCCGCAACGTATTGCTCGACCGCCTTGAGATAAGACATATCGCTTGCAAGAGCGTTTTCGGTCTTTATTTCTTTGACTTCGAGCCTGTTTGCAACAATGCCCTTCTCGTCGTTGATGGTGATGGACGATCCGCCGGTGACGAGATTCTTCGTCGTGAGTTCAAGAACGCCGGTGCTTGTGAGCAACACATAGTTGTTTGCGTCGTAGTCGCCGTTGATTACGACCGCGAACGAGTACTTGCCTGCGCTTGCGATGTTTTCAAGTCCGATAAGTTTGGTGTCGCTCTTTTCGATTGCGATGTCGGGGTCGTTGCTTGCGGAGTTCATCTTGACGGTGTAGTCGATTGAATACTTCGTGCCTTCAACGTATTCGCCCGTGAGTTTCAACACAGTTGAACCGTCAATGTGTTCTTCGGATTTGTCGAAGTTGCCTTGTTTGAGTCCCACTTCGACGATTGCTCTGAGCACTTGGAATTCTGCAATCGAGGTGGATTGCTTGTAGTTTCTTCCGATATCGCCATTAAGGAACTTGTCGGTGAGTTTGACCGTCACTCTGTACTTGCCTGCATTGACAATATCATCTTGCGAAACATCATAGTAGTCGCTACCGCTAAGCACTTGATAGGTTATCTCGTAGTCGTCGTCGGTGAGAGTGTTCTTGCCGGTGAGCATATTGTACGAGATTCTAGACGAACGAGTGTCGCTGTTGACATACTTGTGAGCCTTGCCGTTGTAGTACTCGCTGGCATTTTTCGCTCTGAGTCCGACTTCCGCTTTCTCGATGACGATTTCCTTCTTGATTTCGCCGCTGTTCCACTCGATGTAGTATCCGTTTGCGTCTTTGTCATCGAACGCTACAAACGAGCCGTCCGCATTGATGTAACGTTTGACGCGAATTGTACCGCTGTATGTGTCACAGTCAACGGGATAGAGTTCGTTGCCGTTGTCATCGACAAAGATGACTTCGTCGGTTGAAAGTTCGCCTTGTATGACGTCGTGCAAGCGGTTGATGCCGTTGCCGTTGCTGTCAATCGAGTAGGTGTAGGTGAAACTGCTTTCGGTATCGCCGCCAACGCTCACGCCCGTGAGTTTGGGAAGTACGATTTGAACGGTTGCCGTTTCTGGTTTGACGATCGCGCCATTTGCGGTCATATCGAACACCGTTCTCAATGTTCCGTCAACATCCTTGTGCGAAATGCTGTTTTCGTCCGCCAAAATGACGTTGTAGTTCTTCACCAACTCGCTGTAATCTACTCCGTCGGGCGCTGCGAGATAGAACACATAATACTCGTTTGCTGCGAGATTGTCCGATGTCTTGGACATTGCCGTCGCCGCCGTAACTTCGCCCGTTTGAGAGTTGTAAACGCCGAGTTTTACAATCGGATAGTAATTTACGTCGTTTATCTTAAACAGCGTGATTTGAGTTTGACCGTTGACAATGCCGTTTTTGCCGTTCTTGTCGAGATACAAAAGTTCGACGTTGACGAGCAACTTGCCGTTCTTGTCGATAAATTGACCGTAGTTTGCGGTGTATCCGTTGGATACGGTGACGACATAGAGGTCTTTCTTGGCAACTTCAAACTTACTCGTGCCGTTTTCGGTGTCGGTGTAAACGGGGCTGAACTTGAAGTTCTTTGCGTTGCCTGTCGAGCTTAATCTGTACGACACGGACACACTGCCTGCGTCGGGCGTTGTAGAAGCAAACGAAACGTATGCTTGCGGAAGTGCGTAAATTTTGTCGTTTTCGGTGCCGCCCAAACGGATGTATGTGCCGATTGCGCCTTCCGCCGCCTTGACGAACTTGCCGTTTTCAAGATTGTAAGTGTTGTCTGCAAACAAGCCCTCGTCCACACTGTCAAGCCCGACTGCCGCAAGATAATTTGCAAGTGTCATATAGAATGCCGACTCGTTTGCGTACTCGTTGACAAGTTCATATCCATTGCCGTCATTGCCGATGAGTTTATATGTCAGGTTGCCGTTGTATGTGCCAGTCCTGATACCGTATTCCGCAACTTCGTCCGCAAGGTATGCGTTGACGATTCTTTGTTTGATTTTACCTTCGAGATTGACTGTACCGACCGCTTTGCCTTCGATTGTGTAGTTGTAAGCGTCATCGCCGGTGATGCCCGAAGCAGTGAACACGACATACTTGGCATTGGCATATACGCTATCGAATTTTGCCGAAACGGCCGCGATTGTCACGTTATCGCCGAAAACGACGTTTGCGACTGCGCTTGCGGAGTATTGATAATCATACGCCTCTCCCGCACCCACTTCGTGCTTGCCTTTGCCGAAGAATTTGTCGGTGCCGTCGTAGTATTTTTCAAACGCAGTGGCGTTTTCGCTTCTTTCGATGCCGTTTGCTCTGATGTAAACGGATCTTTGTGTGATCTTGCCTTCGCCACGCAAATAGTTGATTTCGTCCGCAGTGTCACCCAAAGACTTGATTCCGTTGGCATCTTCATTGCTTACATAATTCGCCTTGCCGTATTCCTTTTCGAGCATAAGCACGTCGGCGCCGTTATACTTGTAGAAGCCGATGATGTGATCTTTGTATGCGGTTCTGTTTGCGTCGGTTGCCGCAACGTAGTACTTAGTCGTGTCGAGCGCATACCAGTATTGGGAAATCGTCGTTGCATCTGCGGGTTCGCTGTAGACGGCATTACCGTCAACGACGTATGCGAGCGCGGTTTTGCCTGCGAGTTTGTCCTTACTACTATATACTAATGTATAGTTAGTATATTTTTCCTTAATTGTAGTGAGGCGCAAATTGTATGCCGTGCCTTGCTTGTTTTCGACGGTGTATTGATCGTTTTCCACAATCGGTTTGCCGCTTTCGTCACGTTTGACGTTGACAAATCTGTCGTCGAAGTACGCATTGTTTCTGGTTTGGACATTGTAGTACTTCTCGTCCTCTGCAATCATATTGTTGAACGTATACTTGATGTCGCTCTTGATTGCGGATTCATCGCCGTTGTACTCTTTTGTGCCGAGATATGCGTTGACAAGCAACGGACGTGCTTTGATGTTGCCCGTGATCGTGCCTCTGTATTGCAAAAGTTCATAGTTTGCGATTGCTTCGAGTGCCTTTGTGAGTTCGTCGCCGACAAGCGTATTCTTTGCTTGAAGTTTCGCCGCCGAAAGCACGATCGTGATGTTGTAGCCTGCTTGCTTTCTTGCAAATGCGCCTTCTGCGATGACTTCGAGCAATTCGTCGTGCCCTTCGAGCAATCTGCCGTCCGTGATATCTATGCTGACGTTGACATCGGTCGTGCCGTCGTACACCTTGTCGTTGACGACAAAGTCATTGACTTTGAGTTGGATTTGCCTTTTGCTCATATTGAGTGCGTCGATGATTTCATAATCGTCGATTTTGCCCAAATTCAAAGTGGCAAATGCGTTGTATTGTTTGTCGGAGTTGCTGTAAACCGAGCCTTCGAGCGTGTAATTTTTCTCGGCTTGTTTCTTTTGTTCATCCGTACCGTCCAATGCGATTTCAAGGCCCTTCACCATGACGTTGTGCTTGCCGTTTGCCTGTACGTTGGCGTCTTCGTTGCCGTCTTTGGAAAGCACAAACGAAATTTTGCTAAGGTCGTACGAGAACAGAGCAAGTTCGCTTGCGAGGTTGTCCGCATACTGCACAGAAGTGAACGTACCCTTGCCGCTTGCGTTTGTATTTGCCGTCCAGTCGGTACCCTTCTCCAATTCGGTGCTACCCGAATACACTCTGTCGTTGAAGGTGACGTCGGGGACAAGTCTTGCTTTTGAAATCACCACGCCGATGTCCTTGTACGCATTGTTGATCGAGTCTGCATCGACAATATAGTTTTTGTCCGAAACCTTCGACAAAGCCTTGTCGATAGACACCGTGTAAGTGCCCGCGTCTTTGCCTTCCGACAAGCCCTTAAGTTGCAAACCGACGGTTTGCGCAGTGTCCCCCGCTGCAAGTGCGTTTTGAGCGAACGAGTAGGTCATATCGACGTTGTATGTGCCGTTGTAGTTGCGATCGACCGCGTCGAGAGAAGCGAAACTATCCTTGTTTATAATACGTTCGGTGATGGACGCCTTCATATTTTTGAACGTAATCTTTATTCCGTTTTCGCCGTTGTAAACCGTAGGCATGATGTTGATGTCGGAATCATCGTAGATGCCTTCTTGATTGACTTCATATTCTTGCATCCCGACGTAGAATATCGCAACGGTTACGCTGTAGTTGTCGCTGACGTTTACGCCGCTGAACGCACCGCTTTCTTCTGCGATCAAATACTTGTTGGTCGCCGTGATAAGCATATTGGTCGTATCGCCCGAAGCAATGGAAATATTGCCGATGGTGAGTTGATTCGTGTTGTCGTATTGTTTGGAAATGGTTACGTCGCTCTTGAGGATTGCGATTGTGCCTCTGAGAATACGGATAACTTCACCGCCGTTTTCGTTGTCGATCCAAACGATCTTGACAATGGTAGTTTCGTCGATGTCAACCGGAGTGCTGTCGCCTTGCTGGTCGTTGAGGATGGTATCCTTGCCGTCGTTGACGATTTGACCGAGTTTGTAGTTGTGCGCCTTATCGCCGGTGAGCGAGAGATTTGTGAACGTAATCTTGCTCGTGCCGTAATCTGCGCTGTCGTAAGATGCGTTTGCATCGAGCGACACGTCATCGGTTGCAAGCACTTTGAGCGGCGACAAGTCGTACATGGATACGTTTTTGAGTGCGTACGGAACATCGGCATCGCCGTTTTGTGTCTTGCTCAAACCTACGAAATTCTTTGTGCTGAGGTCGATTGACTTTTGTTCGATTGTGAATCTTTCGCTCGGATCGAGGTTTGCTTCAACCGAGAAATTTGTGTTGCCACTGTAAAACGCCGTGCCGACTGCAAAACTATAATATCTGCCGTCAGAGCCGTAGATGATGTTGTCCTCGTCGGTCGCATCGTCGTATCTGTTTGCAAAACTTTGTCTTTCGCCTGCGTTATTGTAAATCGCTCTGACGTATGCGCCGTTGATTTCGGCGAGAATGTCGGCATATGCGATGCCAGCATAGTTGCCGTCGATGCCGATTGCTTGTCCGCCTACGGTTGCAATTGCAAAGCCGATGCCGTAAACGTCTTCCTTGTCGCCGTAAACTTTGTTCATCGTCGAAGCCGTCGGATTGACCACGACTTTTGCTGGATTAATCGTGACGGAAACGGGTTCGACAAACACTGCGTCGGAAAGTTCGCTGCCTTCGCTATAAAGTTTTACGTTCGTAAATGTGACGACGTATCGGCCTGCGCCGAGCACTGTGTCATTTGCGATGCTCGTCGTCCACACGACAGAGTCATATGTCGGAATTTCGCCTGCACTTTCAACGGCGAATTTGCTTGCGTCGTATTTGATCGAATCCGCACTCCACTTGTAACCATAGGTAAACTCAAACTTCACGCCGTCCCTAACTCTGATGACGATTGCGTTCTGCTCGGTGATGTAGATGACGTAGTCAGTGCCTTTGGTGCTGTCGAGTTCGATGACGATGTTGCCGTCAGTGAGGGTGCCGTCGGTGACGATTGCATACTTGTAGGTTGCGGAATATCCGCTTTCCGTAGTGGTTGCTCCGCCCGTGCCGAGTTTGAGAGTCAATCCGTTTGCAAACAACTTCTCGATTTCGCTTGTGACGATCAAATCGTTTGTTTCAATCTTGTAGGTCGGCAAAATCGTTGCGAGCAGTGCGTCATCGACCGTTGTGCCGTACTTGAACACGCTCGATTGACCGCTGACATCGAGTTTTACGGTGCGCTTTTCGATTGTGAAGTTATAATTGGATGTTTGAACGCGAACGGTGTAGTTTTTGTTGACGTCAAATAGATTTGCTTCGGCTGCGAATGCGTAAGTGCCCGTGCCTTCGCCCTCTTTACGAGAGATTCTGCCCTCCGCAAGATAGATTGCGTAGCCGTCCGCCGTTGTTGCGGGATCTTTTGTATATCCTTCGAAAATTTCGTCGAGAATGTTGCTTTCTGAAGTGTAAAGTCCTGCAAATTGCGAGAGTTTTACTCCAAATTTGAATTCGGGATCGGGATCACCGTATTTCTTGCTTGCCCCCCATGCGTCGACGGTTACGATGCGCCTTGACACGCTGTATGTGCCTGCAACAAACGTGACGTCATAGTTTTTGACAGAGGAAACTTGATTGCCTTTTTCATCCTTTGTCGTATATGCGGTTCTGTTGAGGATTTGATATGCGCCGACGTCATAGATGCCGTGACTGTTGGTTTTGCCGTTGATGTAGAAGTCGTATGCGATGCCCTCGCCTGCCATCTTGTCTTTTGAGATGCCTGTGACCTCAAAATCGGATTCGGAGAAAGTCGGCTCATGCACGCCGTATGTAACCGACACGTCTTTTGCGGTGATGACAACTTTGCCTCGTACGATACTGTACTCGACGGGAACGAAGGCTTGGTTGCCCGCCTCGTCCATTTTGAAATCGTCGGTGACGAAACTGTCGTCCTCTTTGGGGATGTAGATGCTCACCGTATAATCACCGACCGCGGTGGGCGTTGTAATTGCATTGCCGTTTTTGTCGAAAAAGTCGTATTTGAACGAATCTTTGGACTTTTCGTAGCCGAAACTCATCCATTTGGCAACGTCGGTGGGTGCTGCCGTATATGCGACTTTTGTGTTTGTAAGACTGTAGGTGACAACCTTTCTTGCCGACAGTTCGAAGGCGTGAGCGGTTGATTTGCTTGTGTTGGAATACAAGTCGGACAAATCTGTGCTGTCGTCAAAGATGAACGTAACGGAGGACGCACCATCGCTGTCGAAAGAATTGAAGGAAACGAAATCGCCGTTTGCATTTGTCGAGGTCTTTGTCCAGTCTCTATTGTTGTTGTGGTTTTCAAGCAACAAGTCGCCATTTTGCTTGAGCGCAAACGGAACGTAACTGTTTGCAAACGAGATGTTGAATTTGACAGTGTCGCCTCTCTTTACGGAGGAAATCGGGTTTTCATCGCCGTCGGTCACGGTTATATTTGCAAAGCCGCTTTCGAGTTTAGAATTGCTCTTCACCGCCGCCGAGACGGAATAAGTGTTGGTGTCGACAAACACATAGTATTTGACGACGTCGGACAGATTGCCCGCTTGATCCTCCACCCAGAAGAACAGCACTCTCAAGCCTGCGTTTTGAGTTGCCAAAAAGTCGAGCGTAAAGTCGGTTGAACCGCCGCTCTCGATAGATTCGCCGTCAACGACTTTGTATTGCAAAAATCCGAAATCGGTCTTTGGATCGGCTGAAGTTTTGTACATATTTTCGATGTCCAATGCCTCGATTGCTTGCAACTGTGCAAGGTTCTTTGCAACACGCACGCCGTAGTGGACTTTCAGTCCCTTTGCGTAATCGGTGGACAAAATTGCGTCCGTAAATCCGAGCGCCCCGACAAGCGTATACGACGAAGTGTACCATGTCCTCGATTGCGGAATTGAATACTCGCTCAATTGACCGACGAAACCTTCATCATCCGACATAATCGGATTGATTGGTTTTTGAACGTCGATCAGCACTTTCACGCCGTTGCTCCAGTCCGTAGCGGTATACTCCGAAGCATTGTCGTCGTTGTCGATTGCTCTGATGGTTGCGTATTGTCCCTCGAATGCGGAGAAGTCGGACACCCATTCATAGAAGGCATTTGTCGTTGCGAGTTTGGGTATGCTGAAAGTGAGCGTGCCGTTGCCGTTCTCCTTTGCATACTTGACGGTTATCGTTTGACCGTTGATAGTGATTTGATGAGTGTTTCCCACAACATTTGTCGCAGTTGTCGACGTCGAAGTCACATACTTCAAGAGTGCCGGGGTGTAACTGTCGCCGGCAAATTCGCCCTCGCCGTTGAGGACAAACGCATGCATTACGCCGCTCGAATCCTCAAATCTGAACGTAAATCCCGAATATCCGCCGCTTGTAATCGCAAATTTGAGTGTTACGTCATCGGTTGCCCACTTGCCGTTTTCATTTGCGAGAATGGTTGGCACGTCATAGTGTGTCAAACTGCTGTCCGCAGAGGTTGCAAGGCGATAAGTTCCGTCCGCATTTTGGACGTACTTGCCGTCCGCATTCTCGACTCCGGTTCCGTATGTATAATTGAGAGAGTAGACAGGTTTGTCATAGTCCACCTTCATGTAGAACGATTTGACGCTTCCCGTGTTGCCTGCAAGGTCGAACATATAGAACGTAAATCTGTAATATCCGTGACCAGTTGCCGAGTCCATATCCGACGGATTGCCCTGATAGGTCTTTCCGTCAATGGTGAGAGCCTGTCCTCTTGTAAAGTCATAAGTGAACGACGTGAGTTCGCCCACGGCAATCGGCAATATGCCTGTCGCCTTGACGGCGGCGTAATCGGCAAATGCTTTTGCCGTTTTGCCTTTTAGTGCCGCAAGAGTGTCCTCTCTGTCAACGGTGTAGAACCAAAGATATGGCGAAAAACCTGCCAATGTATCGTCTTCCTTGATCTCGAAGTTTGCGTCCGTCGTCACGGTGTTTTGACGGAACCAACTTAGCGCCGAAACCGTCGCAGCCTCATTGCTTGTGCCGATGTAGTTGTCAATGAAGATGTTTGTGCCCGAGTTGTTGGAATCGCTCGGCGCAGTTGTGTCGATGCCCGAAACGGTGAGTGTTGTGGTGACGCTCTTTCCGCCGTAATCGGACACGACTGTTTCAACCGTGCAGTTTGCCGTGAAATAGATTGAAACAACCACTCTCGCTCTGTTGGTCAATTTGACGATTGCGTAACCGACCGAAGGTGTGGTTGAAGTTTCGCCGTCTGTCTCGGTGACGGTGATTTCTTTTGCAGTGTTGAGGTCGGACGCATTTGAAATCGTAAACGTCGTGTTGCCGATTTTGACCGTCGCAATTCCCGACACACGAGAATCGACGCTGCTCAAATTGTTCCACGTTATATTGCCGTCCGAGGAAATATTCACGGATTTGTCGCCGATGCCGATAAATTTCGGAGCGTTGCTTCCATAAATGGCAGCCGCCGTTTCCAAAGAGTCATATTCGGTGTAGTTGAACGTATCGACAAACTCCGTTTGTGCTGACTTGTAATAGCCGATTGCATTCTCTTCGTAGGTGACATTGCCGATGGTCTTGTTTGTATAAGATGCCAACTTGCCCGATCCGTTGGTCACCGAATCGGTTTTAAGTCTGTTTTTGATTGAATCGTAATATACGGGGAATTTTGCCTGATTTGCCAATTCGTGTGTGTTGGTGATGTACGGCGCGCAAGTGTTTATACCGTCCGTCGCAACGCCGTCGTATCTCGATGACACGATAGGCGCAGAACCGTCTTTTGTCTCAACGGGCGTAATGGTGAATGTAACCTTGATGTTGGACATAGTCACGTAGTGATCCTCAGATCCCCAAAGTTGGTAATTCCAGCCACATCCGAGCGCAAAACTTAAATTCGGAGTTTCTTTCGAAAGCGTCACTTCATTCGATGTTCGATTCGAAGACCCTTTGCTGTCACTCTCGCTGTAACTATATACAAAACCCGTCTTGTCTATGCCGCTTACACTTTTGTTTTCCCTCAAATCATATGACAATGCAGCCGACATCGATTTTCCGCTTGGAACTGCGATTGCGGAATAGAAAAGTTTGTTAACGTACGGATTTGTACTCGCATTTTGTGATCCTTCTCTCGCGCCAATATACGCAGTTATCTTCGCTTTGACAACAACATTGTCGTTTTGGATCATTTGAGCAACAAAACCGGATAGACCAAAATTTATTATTCCATGTACTTGAGCGGCGGCACTTCCGTCGCTAACGCCCCATTGCCAATGGTTTGCTTCGTTAACGTGTGCATAAAGTTTGGTGTCGCCAGTGTCTTTATACACTTCAAGATTGTTTCCTACAACCTCGTATGTGTCGTTGTTTTCTTTATCCTTGCCCAAAGCCATCTTTGGCACAACGGATGAATAATCAATTGTCGCAGTCCATCCGCTTTTGTCTTTTTCTATAAAAGAGAAGTCAGATGCCGTTATTTCTCCGCTCGTGCGCTTAATTGGCGTGTATGCTTTTCCTATGGTGCCACTTTTAATCTCGTATGTGTTATAAGCCTCTGCCACATAATTCGAGTTGCCCAAAAGCGCAACCGCAAATACCATTGTGAAGCAAAGCGCAAGCACAACGAGTCTTGCAAGCGAGAGTAATTGTCTTGATTTGTTGCCATTTCTCATAATGTCCACCTCAATTGTTGGTGTATGCACACACGCGCACTCTCCGCGCGCATATGTGCGCAAATTCTTATACATCTACAATACTACACCAAAACAAAAACAATGTCAAGATACAATTTTACCATATACAATTCCTTAATTTTACATCGACATCGCCGTTTGTCATTCCGAGGGAACGCAGTGACCGTGGGAATCAAGCGTAGCGAAATACAAATCGGGTGCGGGTGCCCCGCCCTCTCGTCATTCAGAGCGTAGCGTGGGAATC
Source organism: bacterium (assembly GCA_963620965.1). GTDB lineage: Bacteria > Bacillota > Clostridia > Christensenellales > CAG-917 > CAG-475. The sequence continues at coordinate 23,883 of CAVFCJ010000004.1, read as the reverse complement.
CAGCGTAGCGTAATGCGGCTGTCGCCTTGATTGCCACGTCGCAACGATGTTGCTCCTCGCAATGACAATCGGATAAATCAAATCACTCCATATGCGCACGGAGTGCGCTTCACCAAGCAAGCACTCGCGCGGAATTGCGGCGGGATTCTTTGTCCGTCTTATTCGGGAGAGCATAGAGGGCTTGCGCGGTTAGTGGCGCAATAAATCAAGCGAGGCTCTCGTCAATGCGCACACTTGCGCATTGACGTTGCCTCAGTGATGATTTTTGCGCCCGTCATTCCGAGGGAACGCAGTGACCGTGGGAATCCAGCGTAGCGAAATACAAATCGGGTGCGGGTGTTCCCGCCCTCTCGTCATTCAGAGCGTAGCGTGGGAATCCAGCGTAGCGAAATACAAATCGGGTGCGGGTGTTCCCGCCCTCTCGTCATTCAGAGCGTAGCGTGGGAATCCAGCGTAGCGAAATACAAATCGGGTGCGGGTGTTCCCGCCCTCTCGTCATTCAGAGCGTAGCGTGGGAATCCAGCGTAGCGAAATACAAATCGGGTGCGGGTGTTCCCGCCCTCTCGACATTGACGCAATGACAAGCGGAAAAAATTAAAGATATCTTCCTACACACAGTGCAAATATCATTGTGTCCAAACACGCTTACAACTACAACAAATTGTATTTCGACAAATTTTTTGCTTTTGCGCTTGTTTTCCTCAAAAATACGATGTAATATTACGTATCGCTTCCGCATTGCTCTTTTTTTGCAAGGCATAAGCGGATTTTGATTTTTTTGAGGAACACGATGGACTATATGCAAGAAGGTTTCGGCTCCAATCAATCTCTTGACAGCAAGGTGCAAAAACTTGTCATTCTTTTCGTGTTCGACAAAATGGCGATTCCCCTTGCCGAAACCACGCTTTTGGACATATGCTCGTCCGACAACAACTGGCTGTCGTATATGGAATGCAAGCAGTATTTGTCCGAACTTTTGGACACCAATCTCATCTACCGCGTGCCGAAAGGCGATATGCTCAACATCACGCAAGACGGGGTGAGTTGCCTTTCGCTGTTCTTCACCAAAATACCCTCGTCCATTCGCGACGAAATCGTGCAGTACGCTCGCGACAACCGTATGCGTTTCAAGAAACGCCAATCCTATTTTTGCGACTATTCCAAAAACGCCGACGGCACTTACACCGTGATTATGCGCATCAACAACGACATAACCACCCTTATGGAATTGAAGCTCGTCGTCGCCAACCGCCAACTTGCAAAATACCTCTACAAGAGTTGGGTTGACAAGGCGTCGACGACGTATTCTCTTATCTACGACAACTTAATTGAGTAAATGCGGCTGTCGCCTTGATTGCCACGTCGCAACTTCGTTGCTTCTCGCAATGACAAACGGATAAAAAATCAATTTTTCCATATGTCATTCCGAGGGAACAAAGTGACCGTGGGAATCCAGCGTAGCGGACATAAATCAAACGAAACTTCTTGCACAAGCAATTTGAGATTATATTCTCGCATATTGTAAAAAACAACGCTTTATATGCACGTTTTGCACACATAAAGCGTTGTTTTTGTCATTTTGTAGCAAATTTCGTTGATTGATAATTTTGTTGTTCCGCAACTGCGGCTCTGCCGCAATATCACTTTTGGCGCAAGCCAAAAATATAACTGTCCGCAAGGACAATATAACTGTTGCAAAGCAACAATATCACTGCACATAGTGCAATAATCACTCTTCGTCCGAAACATCGTCCTTTTCGGGTTGCGAAACGGGTTTGTCTTTGAGGACGAGTTGCGTTTTCGGACGCATTTTTTCAAGGCGCGCGGCGTATAGCGCAAGCACCGCGATAAACGTTGAAGCAACCGCTTGCAACACGTTTTTCGGCAAGGACGTCAACGCCGATTCGAGCGTGCCGTACATAAACGCTTTGCAGATGTAGTACCCCACAGCCATAAGCATCGTGCAGACTATGCATGTTATCGTCGCAAAGGTTATTTTGAGTGCGATGTCGCGCTTTGTCGGGTTCTCTTTTTTGTCAAACCACTTGTAAATGAGCGTGAACGCAACGCCCGCAAGCAAGCCTTCGATAGCCTTTATGACGAGCGTGTAAAGCATCGTCACGGGATATGTGGTAAGGTCGGCGAGGAATGCACCCAAGCCACCCGCTATCATTGCCGTGAGAGGATTGAACAGCGCGGCGGCAATCAATATGGCACAGTCGCCGATGTTGAAATTTGCAACCGGCGTAGATACGCCGATGAGCGTTGCGACGTACACGATTGCGGTCATCATACCCGTGTACGCGATGAATTTGATTGTAAATTTTCCGTTTTTCTTCATAAAAAAATCTCCGTTTGTGCGGAGAAGGAACGCGCAGACCTTTTGTCTGCACACTACTCCTTCCCAGTCTGACTTTACAGGCGGTTGCGGAATCTCACCGCATCGGCTGTTGGGGCTGTTGGACTTGTCCGTTCAAAGACGGCATCACCACCGGTTGGGATATACCCACCCAAGAAATAGATTTTCTACGTTTATATTTTATGACCTACGCTATACAATGTCAACGTTTAACTGTGGCAGTTAATAAACACTTTCGGCGTTTTGTCTTGAAAAAACTTTTTGCTACTAACTTTGTTTGTTATAGATATTATTTCCCAAAGCATCAATCGCCACTACGCACGGAAAATCCCGCACCTCGAACTCGTGTACCGCTTCCGTGCCGAGATCGTCGTATGCAAGCACTCTTGAATTTTCGATTTTGCTTGCGTAGAGCGCACCCGCGCCGCCGATTGCCGCAAGATACACGCCGCCGTTGCGTTTTATGGCAGCGTACACGTCGGAATTTCTATCGCCCTTGCCTATCGTTGCCACGACTCCCTCGTCGTACAACAAAGGCGCATATGCGTCCATGCGCATAGACGTTGTCGGTCCTGCCGAAAGCACTTTGCCGTCCTTTTCGCAAGGCCCGACGTAATATATCGCTTGTCCTTTTATGTCAATCGGCAAACTCTGTCCGTTGCGTATCGCCTCGAAAATGCGCTTGTGTGCGGCGTCTCTGCCCGTGAGCAGTTTGCCCGATATGTACACGACGTCGCCGACTTTCAATTTTGCGACTTGCGATTTGTCAAGAGGCGTTTTCAATCTGTATTCCATTTTTCCCTCACAGCACCACGCTCGATTTGCGCATCGCGTTGCACTGAATATTTACGGCGACAGGCAATGCGGCGATATGCGTCGGATATTTTCCGATATGCACGGCAAGCGCGGTCGTTTTTCCGCCGAAGCCTTGCGCGCCTATCGACAGAGCGTTTATGCGCTCCAAAAGTTCATTTTCCATACTCGCAAGGGTTTCGTCTGCGCTCGGCTCGCCCACTTCGCGCAAAAGCTGCTCTTTTGCAACCGACATAGCCTTTTCCGCCGTACCGCCTATGCCCACGCCCACGATTATGGGCGGACAAGGATTCGCCCCTGCCTCTTTGACCGCTTGCACAACGCAGTCCTTTATGCCCTCGACGCCTTGCGAGGGTTTGAGCATAAACAATCGCGACATATTTTCGCTTCCGAATCCCTTTGGCAAAAAGGTTATTTCCAGTTTGTCGCCAAGCGCAAGTTCGATATGCACGATTGCGGGCGTGTTGTCTTTGGTGTTCTTTCTCGAAATAGGATCGAGCACGCTCGCGCGATAGCCGTTTTTCGCATAGCCTGCGCGCACGCCGTCGTCGATTGCGTCTTGAAGCAAGCCGCCCTCTATATGCACATTTTGTCCGAGTCTGACGAAAAACACCGCCATGCCCGTATCCTGACAGACAGCAAGCCCCTTCGCTTTTGCAAGCGCCGCGTTTTCAAGAAGCATACCTATCGCGGTTTTTGCGTTTTGGTCGGTTTCTTTTGCGAGTGCGCTTTCCATTGCAGCAACACACGAAGGCGTTATTCCACTGCACGCCGTCACGAGCGATTCGACGGCACTTTCGATTTGATTGTAAGTTATCGTTTTCATATCCCGATTATACCTTAATTGATTTGCAAATACAAGGCATTTGATGTAAACTGTTGTTATCAAAACAAACGGGGTTTTATATGAACTATTCCGAAGAATCGTTGAAGAAGCATTACGAGTGGAAAGGCAAACTCGAAGTCGTATCTAGAGCAAAAGTTGAAAACAAGCAAGACTTGTCGCTTGCCTACACCCCCGGCGTTGCCGCCCCTTGCCTTGCAATAAAAGATAACAAGGAACTTTCCTACTCGCTTACGAGGCGTTGGAACACCGTCGCCGTCGTCACGGACGGAAGTGCGGTTTTGGGGCTTGGGAACATAGGTCCCGAAGCGGGTATGCCGGTTATGGAAGGCAAATGCGTTTTGTTCCACGAATTTGCGGGAATAGACGCAATCCCCATCTGCATAAAGTCGCAAGAAGTTGACGAAATCGTATCGACGGTTTACAACATAAGCGCAAGTTTCGGCGGAATAAATCTCGAGGACATATCCGCACCTCGCTGCTTCGAGGTCGAGCGTAAACTCAAAGAACTTTGCGACATTCCCGTCTTTCACGACGATCAACACGGCACGGCAATAGTTCTTGCAGCCGCACTCAAAAACGCACTTAAAGTGGTCAAAAAGGATATATCAACTGCCCGTTTGGTTATAAACGGTGCAGGAAGCGCAGGCATTGCCATTGCCGAATTTTTGCTTTCGCTCGGTGCAAAAGACCTTGTTGTATGCGATAGACTCGGCATAATCGACGAGAGCGAAAAATTCAATTTCGCGCAAAACTCGCTTGCAAAACGCACGAATCCGAGAAACGTCAAAGGCACGCTTAAAGACGCCGTAAAAGATGCGGACGCATTCATAGGCGTGAGCGCGAAAGACGTGCTTTCGCAAGATATGGTGCGCTCTATGAGCAACGACCCGATTGTGTTTGCTATGGCAAATCCAAGCCCCGAAATCGACCCAAAACTCGCACTCGAAGCAGGCGCGAGAATTGTCGCCACTGGCAGAAGCGATTTGCCCAATCAAATCAACAACGTACTTGCGTTCCCGGGAATCTTCCGCGGCGCACTCGACGCTCGTGCGACGGACATCAACGAGGCAATGAAAATCGCCGCATCCGAAGCGCTCGCTTCCCTCGTCGAAAATCCGAACGAAAACAACATCATTCCCGAGCCTTTCGACAAACGCGTCGTAGGGGCGGTTGCAAACGCCGTAAGGCAAGCCGCTATCGCAAGTGGCGTTGCGAAAATCAAATAAAATCGCGACTGATTTTCGATACTTTTACAACAAAATTACGGCAAAAATCTGCGGAAAAATCCGCAGATTTTTCGTAGAAAACATATAGCAAAATTTGAATATTTTTGCGGCAATTATTCGGTTGTTATCATAAATTTTCTTCCGTAAAAATATGCTTTTAACGTGAAAAAAGCATTCAAAACAGCAGCATTATACGTCGGAACGGCAATCGGCGCGGGATTTTCTTCGGGGCGCGAGATTGCCTTGTTTTTCGGCGACGCTTCCCCTCTCAACGTTGCGACTTCTTCGATTTTTATGTCGCTTTTGTGCGCAATCTTTCTCATTGCGGGCAAAAAAGGTCTTATGCCGAAAGGCAAAATCGTCAATCTCGGCATTTTCTTTGCCGCAAGCGTGTCCCTTTGTTCTATGCTTGCAGGCGGCGATTACATAATGCAATCTATGACGGGCATACCGCTTGCAATGGGTCTTGCAATGACGATTCTAGGCGGCGTTGTTGTCGTGTTGGGCATCGAAAAAATTCGCTTGCTGAACAGTGTCGTCATGCCCCTCATCGTGCTTTGTATCGCGCTCGTGTTTTTCAAACTTCCCACACCCGCGCACTCTTTGGCATTCTCTATATCGAAGCCTGTTTTGTACAGCGGGCTCGACGTGCTTTTGGGCGGCGTAATTATTTCCGAAGAAGGCGAACACCTAAGTTACAAAGAGATTTTTGCAAGTTGTCTTATGATATGCGCGTTTCTGTTCGGAATGCTCTATATGTTGCAAACTGTGGTTTTATCCGACACAAACGGCAGTTTAATGCCCACTCTTGCTGTTTCCGAGCGTTTACACCTCAAATTTGCCTGCGGTGTTTTAATCGCCGGTGCAATCTTCACAACCCTCGTTTCGTCGCTGAAAATCGTGAGCGACAGAACGTCGCTGTTCCTCTCGCACACGAAAAAGCTGTCCTCTTTCGGCGACGAAAAACACAAGGCGTTCGTGGTGTTCTTCTGCCTTTTGATTGCCTATCCTTTGAGTTTCTTCGGCTTCGACAACATTGTCGATACTCTCTATCCCATCAATAGCGTTCTTGGTGTAATTCTGTTTACAATCGTCGTGATACGCTTGATTGTCAATGCGGTAATTGACGTAAAAAACAAGGAGAAAAACAGCTCAAATACCGGCGCCGTCATAACAAGGTCAAAAAGGAAAAGCACGCCAAAAAGCGTGCCTACAACCTAATGTTTTGATTCAACTTATTCGTGGCAATGGCAATCGTTGCCATCGCAATCGTGGTGATGGCAATGACAACCACAATTGTCCTCACAATCACAATCGTCGTCATGGCAGTGACATTCGTCATCTTCGCAGTCGCAATCATCGTCACATTCGTCATCGTTGGAATGCTCGTGATTTTGCTTGAAATAGTCCTCGAAAGGCGATTGTCTGCTTTCGTCGTCAACTTCGTCGAGTCCTTTGAGGAAGCGATAGAACGGGTCGTCGGAAAAGTCTTGCTTCAAATCGAAATCGCCGCCCAGTTCCTCAACCGCATTGCGAAGTTCCATATACTCGTTGTAATTAGGCTCGTAGTTCTCGCAGAAGGTTTTGAGCACTTCTATGCCCTGCTCATCGCCGTATGCGCCTATAAGTCGCGCAAAAAGCGCGACGTCTTCGCCCTTGTAAAGATAACTCACAAGTCCCATAAATATGGCTTTGTTGCCTTTGTATTCGGCAAGGATTTCCATAAGCATTTTGCCCGTTTCGCCGTCGAGAGTGTAGATTTTGTCAATCATATCATGAAGAATCGGCTCACAGTCTTCCAAAAGGTACTCGTACGCTTCGAGCCTTTGATGATAGGGCAAATCCTCGCTCAAAAGGATGTCGAGTTGTTGGAGCATTTCCTTTTTTGTTTTCATGTCGGAAGTTTGATTATTCTCTTGCATCGTCTTCTCCGAAAATCATTTTGTAGTATTTGTCAAACGTTTTTTCATTGAGGTTGTAGCGTTCAATGGTTTGCTCGCGCATATCGTCGGCATCACACTCGTAAACCTTGCAAAGCAACACGCCGATGAGGGTGCGCATGCTGCGAATATTTGCGATTCTCTTATATGCGGGCTTGGAATATTTGGGTTTGCCGTTCTCATCCAAAGTCACGATTGAATTGACAATATTAGTGAGCGTTGCAAGGTATATATTCGGTTCCTCGTCTGTAAATACGATGTCGGACACGCAATACGCCACCGCACCGTGCAAAACTCCGCCGAGTTTGTGAAAGGCGTTCGGGAACACCATATCTATGCTCTTGAATCTATCCTGCGCCACGACGTCGAATTTGAATCTGACCGTATTTTCTTGCACGAGGCAAAACAAAAGCCTCGACATCAAATCGAAAGACAAATCCGTCGATATGAGTTGCCTTCTCAAAAAGTCGCTCACCCATTGCGAATTTACGAGCGCGAGTTTGTCCACAAGCAGAAGTTTGAGTTGCTCGTTGTCGTCGGCAAACGCCCATTCGATAAGTTTTTTCATATGCGCACTTTGCTCGTCGTGGTCAAATATAACGAGTTGCAACTCAAACGGCGACATCTTCAAAAACTTGTCCAAATCCTTGTATCTTGCGATTTTTTCGACGTACGGCAGATTCATCGAGTACGCCACATTATCGGGGTTTTGCTTGTAGAGTTGCAAAAAGTAGTCCGCAGGCGAATACTCGCCGAAAATCGTGCGCACTTTGAGCATAACCTTGCGCGCTTCCTCTTTTTGATTGAGGTTGTAAAGCGCTTGGGAAAGCCAAATCATCGTGTTGGGTTGAAGGTCAAGTTTTTCGAGCACTCTGCGCGTGTATTTGACAACTTGCGCGTGCATTTCCATATTTACGAGTATGGGCAGAATCATAAGTATTTCTTCCATATTCGTGTAATCTTTTTCGAGAATTTGATCGAGCACTGCGTATGCTTCCGCCATCTTGTTTTCCATCAGAAACGCCGTTGCGAGAGTGCATTTTACGGCAAGATTATCCCCGTCCTCCGCGAGCATTTTTTGCGCATTTGCGATGACGGAATCTATGTCGTTTTTCATCATAAGACACACGAGCACGATATGATTTGCGGCGGCTTTGGATTTGGAGCGGGGGTCGATTTCGTCCATAAGGGCGATTGCCTCGTCGAGTTTGCGTTCTCTTACGAGTTCGTACGCCTTGCTTATGAGCATTTCGTAATAATCCTCGCCTTTGGGGTAAACCACTCTGAATCCCTCGTCTTGCGGCTCGCCGCCCATACTTCCCATATCTTCGGGCAGTTGCAAGTCGTATGCCTCTGCGATGTCGCGAAGATAGTATTCGGCAACATCGGGCAGATTTACGTCGAGGAAATTCATTGCGAGTTGATAAAAAATGCGATCCCTATCGTCGGCACACGGATGCTTTGCCAGTGCCCTGTAGAGAGTCGCATTCGAAATTTCCCAAGCGCCTAACGACGCGTAAACGCCGGCAAGCACAATAGACGCTTCAACGAAGCGTTCATCTATTGCGAGAGCCTTGTCGAGATAAGTTATGCTTTTTTCGGTTTCGCCGTTTTTGAAAGCGGTTTCGGCAAGGTTGAGATAATCCTCTTTTGAAAGATTAAACCCTATGATTTGCGCCATTATTTTTTCTTTGTCTTCTTAGGATTTTGGAAAGGCACGGCTTGTTTTGCTTTCTTCTTTTGCGCGCCTTGAACGGATCCGTTCGCATACGGATTTTGTTTTGCCGCCTTGCGTTGTTCGGCGATCTGAACTTTTTGCTCGTCCGCCTTCAAATTGTGGCACTTGACCATACCTCTCGAAGCGACCGCAATCCAGCAAAGAGCCATAAACGTCGTGCCTACAAGAGCCATAGCGATGTATATGATTATGCCCAAAAGGTTGTTGACTGCGCAAAGTCCGAGCGGAAGCGCGGAAATGATTGCGACGGACGGAATGCTCAAAAGGTTGTTTGCGATAAGCACGATAGCATTTTTGAAGCATTGAGCAAAGGTGAGCTCGTAGGATGTGAAAAGTCCCATCATAACCACGGGTATGAGAAGAAGCGGCGCGCCGATGATGAAACTGAACACGACTGCGCAATACGCGCCCGCGCCCGCCGTCCCGAGTGCCTGTTGCTCCAAAAGATACATAAGCGACTCGACCATACCGAGTGCGACAACCACCAACATAAGACCTGCCAAGAGGAACTTCCACCAGTATTTTGCAAAACCCATCCAATAGGTTTTCGCCCATTTCTTGTAGTAGTCTTGATAGAAACTGCGTTTTGCGCAGTAGAACAAACCCGAAAGTCCAAGCGAGCCGAACAAGAAGCACGCGCCGTACATTGCCATAAGCGGCATTTTGACGTTGCGATAAAGGCTGCCGACGCTCACTGCGATGCTGTCGCCGCCGCCGGGAAATCCTATGCCGATGTCGCCCATAAAGTTGTACGTTCCACCGATTGTGAGATTTTCAAAATACCCTGCAAACCACGCGAAAATCACGATAAACGGTGCGGTGAATATCAAAAAGAACAGCGTCGCTTTGAAAAGCATCGCAAACTCGCCGCGCATAACCGCAGCGGCTCTTGCCATAAACGATTCTGGATATTCTTTGACGGGGCGCGCTTCGGCGAGTCCTGCCACAAGTATTTTTTGAGGTTCTTCCGGCTCTTTGCGAACGGCTGCGTCCGTAAAGAGTTTGCCGAGCAAAAGTTTTTTAGGCTTTTGGGGCATCTTGTATGCCGAGTTGGGATTGCTGTTTGCCATATACTCTCCTACAAAACTATATAGATAATTTGATTATACATTATATAAGCGCAAATATCAAACGAAAAGCAAAAATATATTTGACGCTTAAAACGCACGGCGGAGCAATGGTTCGCATATATATGTGTCGTATAGAAGTTAGAGGCTCGCTTTTGATTGACAATACGGCGCGGCAGTGTTAAATTTTTTACATAAGAGTTAGGAGGCAGTATGAAAAAATTTAACGTTGCCGTGGTCGGCGCAACAGGTATGGTCGGCGGAAAATTTCTCGAAGTTCTCGAGGAAAGGAATCTTCCCGTCGAAAATTACTATCTTTTCGCGTCGGCAAAAAGCGCGGGCAAAAAAATCAACTTTGCAGGAAAAGAACATACCGTCATCGAATTGACAAGTGAAAATGTGAGTGCGCTCGACGGAAAAATCGATTTCGCGCTGTTTTCGGCAGGCGCAGGAGTGTCCAAAGAATTTGCGCCGCTGTTTGTGAAAGCGGGCGCGGTCGTTGTCGACAACTCGTCGCAATGGCGTATGTACGACGACGTTCCCTTGGTTGTTCCTGAAGTCAACCCCGAAGACGTGAAGTGGAACAAAGGCATAATCGCAAACCCCAACTGTTCCACCATTCAAGCAGTCGTCGCATTGAAGCCGCTCAAGGACAGATTCGGCATAAAGAGAATCGTGTACTCGACCTATCAAGCCGTATCGGGCGCAGGCGTTGCAGGATTCAACGACCTCAAAGACGGCATAAACGGAATACCGCCCAAGAAATTCCCTCGTCCGATTGCGTTCAATATGCTTCCGCACATCGATGTGTTTATGGATGACGGCTACACCAAAGAGGAATGGAAAATGATTGTCGAAACAAGAAAAATTCTGCACGATTCTTCCTTGCGCGTAACAGCGACAACCGTGCGCGTTCCGGTGTTCTACGGTCATAGTGAGTCGATAAACGTCGAGTTTGTGCAAAAATGCACTCGCGACAACATCGTAAATACACTCGACAACTTCGAGGGAATCGTGGTTATGGACGACACGAAAAACAACGTCTATCCCACTCCTCTCGACGCAAAAAATCGCGACGAAGTGTTTGTGGGAAGAATCCGCCTCGACGACAGCGTGGAAAGCGGCGCAAATCTTTGGGTAGTTGCAGACAACATAAGAAAAGGCGCGGCAACCAACGCCGTTCAGATTGTGGAATTACTCATAAAAAACGCTATGGAGGCATAACGATATAAATGATTTTCAGAGGCACAGCCACCGCGCTCATCACCCCTTTCACAGAAGATGACAAAGTGGACGTGAAGGCTCTTTGCGAAATTGTGGAACGACAAATCGCAAGCGGCGTGGACGCTCTCGTCGCACTCGGCACTACGGGCGAGCCTGCAACACTGACCGAAGAAGAAAAAAAGCAAGTGGTCGAAGTTTGCATAAAGCAAACGCACGGTCGAGTTCCCGTCATAGTCGGCGCAGGCTCGAACAGCACGCGCCACGCAATCGAAACTTGCCGTATGGCGCAAAATCTCGGCGCGGACGGACTTTTGGTCGTCACGCCGTACTACAACAAATGTACGCAAGAAGGGCTTGTCGAACACTACGGCGCAATCGCCGATTCGACAAGCCTTCCTATTATCTGCTACAACGTATCCTCGCGAACGGGCGTGAATATGTTTCCCGAAACATTTGCGAGAATCGCAAAACAAAAAAACGTCATCGGCATAAAAGAGGCGAGCGGCAATATGGAACAAATCGAAAAATGCCTTGCCCTATGTCCCGACAAAGTGATAAGCGGCGACGATGCGCTCACATTGCCCATTATGGCAATGGGCGGACTGGGCGTAATCAGCGTTGCAAGCAACGTATGCCCCAAATACGTCAGCGATATGACGCACTATGCCCTTGACGGCGAGTGGGAAAGGGCTCGCAAAATGCAACTTGCCCTGCTACCCTTGATATCCGCGCTGTTTTGCGAAGTGAATCCCATTCCCGTGAAAAAGGCAATGGAACTCAAAGGTTATTGCACCTCGAAGTTGCGTCTTCCCCTCACAGACATCATGCAAAGCAACGCCGAAAAACTTGCAAAAATCCTCGCCGACTTTTGAGAAAAGTGGCAAACTTTACATTGAAAAATGAAAAAAAATAATATGAGAAAATCATAGAAAACTCTATAGAGCATACAAAAAGACGACTGCGGCGCAGTCGTCTTTTTTATCGCAAATTCCCAATTACGCTTTTTTCGAGGGTTTCGTCACAAGGTTGTTGCATCCGTCAAACGCATGTTCGTCGAGAGTGACAACCGCTGTCACGCCGGTGATTGCCGTGAGGTTTGCACAGTTGTAGAACGCGTAGCCTTCAATAGTATTGACGCTTGCAGGAAGCACGACTGTCGTCAAATATCCGCAGCCTGCAAACGTAGAGGCGTTGATTTCGGTAAGAGCGGTATTCTTGCTCAAATCGATAGAGGTGAGTCCGCTGTTTGCAAATGCATTTGCGCCGATGTAGGAAAGTCCCATTGCTTTCGACAAGTCGATGCTTGTCAACTTTTCCGTGCCGCTGAACGCATTTGTGCCGATATACGTCACCTTGTCGTTGACGTACCCTACAACCTTGAACATAAAGCCGCTCTGTGACGAATACACGTTGATTTCGGCATTCGTAACGTTGGGTTTATTTTGAATCGTGTCGGGCAGGAACAACTCGGTTGCGCTCTCAAACGAGATTCCGTCCTTAACTCCGATGACATTGAACACCTTTCTCGGCGAAGCGGGATTTTCTTCGGTTGCTTCCGTTGCCTCGACGACGTATTGTGCGCCGATTGCAATCATATTGTCCACAGCCTCGATGCCGTCAAGGTTTGCTACGACCGCATTATAGACGATCTCGTCTTTCGTTTTGGAAACAATGTCTTTCGTTTCAAAGTTCGCTTCCGTGAGTTTTGCAAAGGCGATATTTACCTTTTGCGCCGTATATACACTTTCGAGCGAGGTGCAGTTTGCAAATGCTTGCGTTCCCATTGATTCGATATTTGCACCCAAATAGATTGCTTTGAGTTTGGTGAAGTCCTTAAACGCGCCGCTTGCGATTTCGGTCACGAGATACACGCTTCCGTCCGAGTCCGTCCACGTTGTCGGCAAGACAATGGTTTCCTTGTGGGTTGCGGTGCATCCCGTGATGCTTGCCTTGCCTGCGTACGTCGTTCCGTCGACGGTGATTTCTTCTTGTCCGACGTAACCGTATTCAAACAAACTTGCGTCCGCTTCGAGGACGACCGCGTATACGAGCGTAGTCGTTTGTCTGCCCGACAAAACATTGTCTCCTGCATAATGAACTTCGATGTTCTTTATGCCGAGCGTAGACGTGTCGGGATCGACAAATGTAACTCCTGTGGTCGAGGAGATGTTTTTGACGACCTCTTTTCCGTCCTGACCGATGAGGCGCACATTGAATTGCCTGAGTGCGTCGGAAACGTTGGTGTTGAGCGCAACGGAAATTGCGCCGTCTTGCACGATCTCTTTAATCTTGGACTCTTCCACTCTGTATGCAAATTTGAACTTGTAAATGCCCAGTCCGTAGAAGTTTACGGTGACGGTTGCCGTTGCGTCATCCGCAACTTTGCTTGTGTCAAAACCCTCGATTTTTGCGATGTCGAGAGTGTGCTTTGTGCCGTCGATGTCGGCATAGACAAACTTATATTCACCGCCCTCGAACGATGTGTAGAACAGCGGCGTTGCAGACGTGCTGTCATTGTCTTGTCCTTCGAATCCCGTGAGATAGTAGTCGCTTTCGTCTCTGACGTTGATTGTCGGAACGGCGTTGCCGTCAACATAGAAGGACGGATTGCCCTTGATTGCGTTGCACACTGTTGCGACGTACAAGAACTCGTCGCCGTAGTTGACTTGGCAACCGTCGCTTTTGCTGTCGTAGGTAAACGTCACAACATACTTCGTCACGCCTTCTTCGTAGAGTTGTCCGTACTTGGGATGATTTTCGGTTACTTCGACAACCTGAACGTTGTTTTTGACCAAATCGAGGTTTTCCTTGCTGTCGATGCCCGTGTTGTTGAGGACGACAAGGCCGTCATTGACAACACCGTTATAGGACGTTCCGCTGCCGTAGGTCGTTTCAAATGCATTCTTGGAAGCGTCCGTTTTGAGAAGATTTGTTTTGATAACTTCGGTGTTGATATAAACTTTGTCAACGTTTTCTTCAACAAAGTTTTCTTTGTTGAGTTTGTACAGTTGCGCCCACGCAAGGGTTGCCGCATCTTCTGTCGTGACTTCACCGTTGTTTATCTTATCGAGGCCTTCGAGAACGTCTTTTGTGAAATAGAATTTCGCATTGTGAATGAGGCTTCCGTTTTCGTCCGCAAACGCGTTTTCTTCGACAACCGGTGCGCCGACGAGTTTGTTGCCGTCAAACGAAACGCGCGTGAAGATGAAACTCTCGATTGCGATTGCGCCGTTGAACGCATAGTTTTCGATTTTCTCGATGTTTGTGCCAAACTTAATTGTCTTGATGTCGTTGGCGTAGTAGTAGAACGTTTCCTCGCCGATAGAAGTCACGTTGTCGGGGATTTCGACATTCAAAGTGCTGCCGTTGGACTCCGAATAGTACTCGACGAGCATTCTCGACGCACCGCCGTTGCCCTTCACGATGACAAAACCGTTTGCGGTGTCGGCGTCATTTTTTGCAATCCACTTTGTCGTGGTAAACGCGCGCTTGCCCACCGTCTTGATATTGTCGGCAGTCGTGAGCGCAATCGATGTAAGTTCGGAGCAATCTTTGAATGCATACGGCGCGATATGTTCCACTTTCAGTGGCAACGAAGCCGACGTTGCTTCTTTGTCGATAAAGCGATAGTACACTTTGCCAATGACGATTGCTTTTGCGCCGACGATATAGTTTCCGCTCGTTTTTTCGAGCATAGAAGTGCCGTTGAATGCGTCCTCGCCGATATATGCGAGTTTCGACGTTTCGTTGACTTCGACCTTTGCAAGTTTTGCAAGGTTTGCGAACGCACCGTTCTCTATTTTCTGTACGCTGTCGCAAAGTTTTATGGATTCGAGCGCAGTTGCGTTTGCAAATGCTCCGCTTGCAATCGTCACAACGCTTTGAAGTTGAGCGTTGAGTGCGTCGATTTCATCTTGTGAGAGGTCGGGACAATTATCCGCCGTATAGTAAGTTTTGTTCGACAAATCGATGATTGCGGTCTTGTCCGCACGAGTTGCGACGTTACCGTTGCCATCGTTGTATTCTTGGCCGACATACTTATACAACACGTTGCCTATGACAATAAATTGCTTGCCTTTGTGCGTATCGAAATAGTTGTTTTCAAATTCAGAACCATAGAACACCTTCTCGCCGACGCTTTCGATTGCGGTTTGTTCGGGAACAGCGATTTCCTTAAGATTGGGCGCATGTGCGAATGCCTGACTGCCTATGGTTTTGAGATTGACCGCCTTTGAAAAATCGAGTTTGGTCAACGCTTTGAGATTCATACATGCTTTTGCGGAGATTTCGCTGACTTTGCGAGTTGCGCCGTCATAGGTGATTTCCGCAGGGATAATGAGTTCGTTCACCGATTCGTCCGCAATCTTGTCTATGCGCAAAGAGCCGTCCGCTTTGACAAAAAGCCCGCCTTTGAACACGACTTCACTGCAATACGCACTGAGCCTTGAAAGATTTTCCTGCTCGTTGTCACTTGAATTGAACACCCACTTGACATAGCCTTTTTCGGTGGCGCCGTCGACAAGAGTCATATCGATCTTGCTTTGACATTGATAATCGCTATAAATGCCCTCCGCTTTGACATATTCGCCGTTGCCTTTGACAAGTTTGTCTTTGAGGTCAGTGATGATGACATAAACTTCTTTTGTCGGCGTAACCGCGATTTTTGCGACGCACTTGGAGTAATCCGCACCGTACTCGAATCCGCTGAACTCAACTCTCGTGAGTTTTTGACTTCCGATACCAAACGTGGACGCCGCACTTATCACGGTAAGTCCGTTTGCCTTTGCGATTTCGTCGCTCTCAATCTTCGTGCCGCCTACGCTTGCGTTTTCAATATTGCTTGCAAACTCGCCACCCATCGTATACAAGGTGAAAGAATACACGCGTCTTGTCCAGCGAGCGACAAGCGTAATGTCGGAAGAACCGACGAGTTTTGCGAAGTTCCAAAGTGAATCTCCCTCGTCCCAAACGCCCTTCGTCGTGCCGTTGTCAAGATACCAGCCTGCAAAATAGTAGCCGTTGTATACGTTGAGGATGTCCGTTGCGGGCGCAACCGCTCTTTCGAGATTGCGGCGAACGGTTTGAGTTGCCTTAAATTCGTTGTTGGCGCTCGGCGCAACCTTGCCTTCTTCCAAAACAGCGTCCGAAGGCACTGCGAGAGCGAAAGTGACTTTGACCGTGTCGTCCGTCCATTTTGTAGTGAAAGTTTTGCCGTTTAGAGAATCGTTTATAACGAGCGAAAAATTTGAAGTAGCACTGTAAACTTTGCCGTTTATCGACACGCTTTCAAGCGCTTTTGCAGGAAGAGTGCCGTCCTCGTCGATTGTCATTTTGAAAGTGCTTACAAATTCATCCCACGTTTTGAACTCGACGCCTTCGAGTACGCTCGTTGTTGCAATACCGTCATTTGACACCGAGCAGTTGAAGTGCGCCGTCGCTCGTCTTGAACCGTCCATAAGGTTGAATTTGAGCTCGACTTTGTTTTCCGGGATTAGTCTGTCTTGAAGGTGAAGCGCAAAAGAGCCTTTTACATATACAGGGTTGTCCTCGTCGTCCTTGCCGATTTCGACTTGAGCCTTTATTTGATGATGTCCTGCCTTTTTAACATTCGCCCTATCGTCGTCCGTTTCAAGCATACTTTCCGAAAGGTTGCCGTGCATGCCTTCGGTTACGGCTTGCGTTTGAGTGTTGAGATAAACAACGTAATATTCGACGTCCGAGATGTCGAACTCGTCCGTAAACATACTGTAAAACACCGAAGTTGTGCCTTTGGGGAATGCAAATCGAAGTTGCGCCGTCAACGGGCTGTTGTCTCCGCTGTCGTCGATAACGTCGGACGGATTTATTTCGCTCGGCAATTTTCCGACGTCTTGCGCGCCCTTGTTGCACGCAACCATGCCGATTGTCAAAATTGCAAGAAGCAAAACGATGAATACCAAACTGACTTTTTTTCTCATAACTTTCACCTTACACGTGTGCGCACTCTCGCGCATAAATATAGGAATACAAATATAATACTACAATATTGCGACAAAATTGTCAACATCAATTAGTTTTTGTGTTCCCTGCCATACAAAAAACCGCCTTTTCAGACGGTTTACAGACGAAAATATTTTTTGTTTTGTTTCACTTTTTGCTCTTTTTGTACAATTCCTCTATGCAAAGGGCGTACTTTGTTGCGGCAAGCACTTTGTCGAACATAAATCTGTAGACATGCTTGTCGTCGTACATATCCACCGCAGTCCCCGGCAAATTTGCCACGGTATCGCACCTCGAAACGGCAAATTCAACATGCTTGAATTCGTCCTCGACAGGCTCTGTTGCAAGCGCGTCGTCAAAGTCAAGCGTCATATTATTGACCTTGTATTTCGACTTTACGCCGACGGGGCGTTCTATCCAGTCGGTATCGAAACAAAGTTTGTCTTTGTCGAGGGACAAAACGCCGTTTGCGACAAACCTGTATCCGTTGTTGGCCTCGTTTTCAACGAACAAATTGACCGTATTAGATAAGCGAAAATCGTCACTTTCCACTTCTTTTGCGACGAGTTTGCGCTGCGCATCATACCATAGGTCTATACGCTCGGGACACACACTGTCACCTTGCGGAGCAAGATGTCCGTCAAATCCGTATATCACGTCGTTTCCGCACTTTTTGCAGATGAGATGGCTGTCTTGCGAGGTCATTTCAAACTCGCTTCCGCACCTCGGGCAACGATACAACAGTCTGTCCAACCCTTCGGCGTAACGTCTGCCCTTAAACACGATTCCGTTGTCTATCTGCCACTTATGCTCGTTTTGATAGAGCGCCAAGCACACTCTGTCATAAATCTCGTCTTTCGAGAGTTTTTTTGCCTCGTCGGCGGTGAAAAGCATATCGCAGTTGGTGATGACTTTGCCTCGCCTTACAAAGCGAAGATTGTACGCCCATTTGGGGCGAGCGAGGCTTGCGCCCTGCATTTTTATCACGCCCACCGGATAGCCGAGCCACTGAACGAGCCTTGCGATTGACGGCGCAATCGTCCCCGTCACGCCGCTTGCCGAAACTTTGCCTTCGGGGCAAATCAACACGCTAATGCCCGCGTCGAGATACTTTTTGATGTTCTTTATGCATGCGAAATCCGCAAAATACTGCTTCTTGGTGATTGCGTGATACGAGCCTAGCAATTTTGCGAAAATCGGCATCGAATACATCATATTTTCCGCAACCACGAAGTTGAGGGGCGTACCGTACATCGCCGACGAAAAGTGAATAAAATCATATGCGGACAAATGGTTGCACACAATCAACATCGCGCCGTTTTTCTTCTGACGTTTGAACGTTTTGCTCTTTCTGCAAACGCCGTGCAAAATCGGGCGAATAAATCCGCACAACCCCAAAAAGAAACGACAATACGCCTTTGAAAAAGGCACGCCGTTCTTGTCGGATTTTTGACTTCTTTTCGCTTTGCTTTCACTCATACTTAACTTATAACAAAATACGTTTGAAAAGTCAAGTAAAGATGCCTTTACAACATCAATTGAAGATAAACTCGTTGATTTTGCCCAACATTTTTTCGTTGTTTGAAAAGTCCATCGCAGGCACGAATATGCTCTCGACCTTCATATGCGCTTCCCTTGCCTTGTTGAGCCTTTCAACCGCAAACGCCGTTTGCATAATCGCATTGTTTGCTTCCTCTATGCTGTCGTCCTTGTCAAATCTCTCGCCGAATACGCCCAAGTCCACGATTAAATCGTTTGCAAAATGCCCCACATTCTCGACGTACGCCACACCGCCGCACACGATACCCTCGCACGTTTTAGGGTCGAGCGGCGAAAGGAAAAGGGTCAAGCCTTTTCGAAGTTTGCTTATCTCGTCAAAAAACACTTTCTTTGCATATGCGCACCCTTTGACAAGCACGACTTTTTTGCCTCGCAAGTGGTCGAAATATTCGCTCTCGCCCACGGGGCATATGGCACGCGCAAACAGCGACCTATTTTTGTCCGTCTCGGGTTTCATATCTCTTGCGACAGAGGAAGCGTATGCACGGATTTTGTCCTCGTCAACACCTTGCTTTTCTATCTCGAATTGATTGTATAAATGACACAAAGCGGACTTTAAGTGTTGATATGCACGCATAAAGTGTTGTTTTTTACATTTCATATGTTTTTCGATGTCTTGACGCATCCCTTTGAGTTTGCTCTCGTCAAGGCTTTGTGCAAGGTCGAAAATGACGTCCTTTATCACGGGGATATCCACGCCGCTTGAGTGCGGCGCAGTCGCGTCCACGACCGCAGCTTTCTTGTCTTTGAGATATATTCCGTCAAGGCTTTGCGGGTCGCCCGAGCAAAACCACAGTTCGTAATCCAGCCCCATAGCCTTTGCTTTTCTTGCGATTTTCTTCAATAACGACGACTTCCCGGTGCCGTTGCCGCCTTTGAGAAGCACCGTTTTGTTTGTCGATTTCAGTTCGTTTTCATACAAATTGAAAAAGCCGTATCCGCTGTTATTTCCCAAAAAATATCTTTCCATACACACCTCGCTACATACTATGTGAGTCTCGTTTTCGAGTGTGCATTAACTCATTTTCAAAAGGTTGCATAACATACCGTATGGACAAGAATTTTGCAATCGTACACGAAACGGACGAGAGAATGTTTTATCTCAAATCGATGCTCAAAGGCGTCGTTTTCAAAGTGCCTACGCACGTCTACGCGCCCAACGTTCTCATCGAGGCAAGCACCCTTTCGGCAGTCGAGGACGGTGCGCAAGTGTTTTGCGGCAATGCGACAAATGAAGCCGAAATGCTTGCAAACAGCCGAGATATAGCCCTTTTCAGTTACAACCAAAGCGAGCGTTTTCAAGCGGTAAACTCGCGTTTGACCGCAGAAGGCACTCTGCAAATCATCATAGAACGCTCGAAGCGTTCCATAGCGGACTGCTACGTCTTTATACTCGGTTTCGGGCGCACGGGTGCGGCTGTAGCCAATATCTTGGGCAAACTCGACGTCGCGTTCGACGTCGCTTCAACGTCGTCCATGCGCCCCGCTCACGCGTTTGCAAAGCGCGTGCTTGCAATGAAAAACTTCGATTTTTCGCCCTACGACGTGGTTATAAACACCGTTCCGTCCCCCATAATCTCGGACAAGGAACTTTTGAGCATGAAAGAGGATTGCGTGTATATCGACCTCGCCTCGAAATCGGCAATAAATCTCGATTATGCAAGATATCTTTCAATCGACGCCGACATATACCCCGCTTTGCCTGCAAAAACCTGTCCGTACAGCGCGGCAAAAGCAATGCTCGAATACATCGAGGAGGATAAGAAATGAAAAAAATCGGTCTTTGCATAACAGGCTCTTTCTGCACGTTTTCAAACTTGCTTAAAGCCGTAGACGAACTGATAGCCGCCGGATACGATATAATCCCCGTGTTCAGTTACAACGTGTCAAACCTCGACACGCGCTTTTATAAACAAGCGGATTTTGAAAAACTGATAGTCGAAAAAACAGGCAAAACGCCTGTAAAAACCATTGTGGAGGCGGAAACCATCACCAAATCGGGCATAGAACTTATGCTCGTTGCACCCTGCACCGGCAATACCCTCGCCAAAATCGTGAACGGCATAACGGACACCCCCACCACTATGGCAGTGAAAGCGACCCTTCGCACCAACAAACCCGTCGTGTTGTCGATATCCTCAAACGACGCACTCGGCGCAAACGCGCAAAACGTCGGCATTGCCCTCAACACGAAAAATCTGTATCTCGTTCCCTTCGGTCAAGACGCGCCGACAAACAAGCCACATTCTCTCATCGCAAACACTACGCTCATTCTGCCGACGATTGAAAAGGCGCTCGTTCACGAGCAGATTCAGCCGATAATTCTGTAAAAAACGCAAGCGCGACAAAAAATGCTCCGTTCAAACTCTACCGCAAATGTAAATTATAATGAATATGCCTTTGCGGAAAATGTTCAAAAACACGCAATAAACCTGTGTTTTATTCCTAAAAATCAAATAAAAAAAGCACTCAATGAGTGCTTTTTTCATTTGATTGACAATTCAATTATTTTGCATCTTTAATGCCTTGCTTGGTGCCTGCCATGACGATTTTGCCAATTCTGTAAACGCCATCTTCACCGAAAATCTTCTTTGCATCGGATTCTGCATCTTTTGCATCATCGGTTTCTGCATATTTCACGATTGTAACAGCGTCAACTTCAAGAAGTCCGTCGCCTTTCTTTGTAGCGGAAACTGTCCATTCAATTTCGACGTCATCATCTTCGTCTGCTTCGCTTGTAACAACAGTGTAACCCTTCTTTTCGAGTTTCTTCTCATAGCTTTCTGCGTTGCAAGCAACGAGGCAGATTCCGAGAATTGCAACAAGTGCGACAACTGCTACGACAGCCATAACTTTTTTGCTCATAGTTCTTTGTCCTCCATAGGATTGAATTGTGCTTACATTATATTAAAATTAGATTAAAATGTCAAACGATAATTATTAACAATACAACTGTCTTTTTTAATCGGACATTTTATTTGTTTTTACACACTTCGAGGCTTTTGTCGGCAATGCCGTCCTCAATGTATTCGCCATCGTCATTCGGCTTTTCCAAAACGTATTCGGGCGTGCCTTTTTCAAGCCGTTCTTCGATTTTCCATTCTTTGAGTTGCTTTGTGTACAGCGCAAGTCCGATTATCGTCGTTATCGTTTCGGACACGGGAAACGCAATCCAAGTGTAATCGAGTCCGATAAACGAAAACGCATAGAACAACGGCATAAGTCCCAAAACCTGACGTATTAACGACAGCGCGATGCTCGGAACGGATTTTCCTATCGCTTGAAAGAACATCGGCAACATCAGCGAGAATACGGCGGGAAGGAAACTCGAACCGATGATTCTGAACGCCGTCTGCCCGATTTCGAGCACATTTTCGTCCTTCGAAAACAGTCCGATAAAGAATTTCGGGAACGCCTCGAAACATATTATGCCCAAAATCATTCCGACTGCAGTGATAATCATCGCGTCGTTTGAAACCTTTTTTGCGCGCGTGAAGTTGTGCTGCGCATAGTTGTAACTTATCACGGGCACCATACACGTTTGAAGTCCGAACATAGGGATGAAGAAGAACGTTTGCAATTTGTAGTACAATCCGAGCACCGTAATCGCCTCGTCGCAGAATTTCGTGAGAATTGCGTTTAGCACCACGATGTACACGACGTACATCATTTGCATAACGATGGACGGCAGAGCGAGATTGTAGATGTTTTTGGTAATTTCGACGGCGTTTTTGAATTTCGGCGGCTTGTGAATACCCTTTACGCATACGATTATCGCCGACAAAAACTGCCCCGTAATTGTCGCTATCGCCGCGCCGAGTACGCCCATAGGCTTCAATGCCCCTGCGCCGAATATAAACAACCAGTCGAGAAGTATATTCGTTCCCGCGCCTGCAAGTTGCGCCAACATCGGAACGACCATATTGCCGTGCGATTGATGCACTTTCGACCATACGCCTTCCAAGAATGTGCCGAGCGAGCCGATGCACACCACCATTCCGTATTGATAGGCGTATTCGATTGCTTCGGGTGCGTTTGCCATCGCGCGTATGTACGGCTTCATTATAAGTGCGCTAACGCCTGCAAAAATCGCCCACATCAAAACCGCAAGCACCATTTCCGTGCCTGCCGTCGCCTTCGCTTTTGCGACTTCGCCGCGCGCGTACAGCCTCGACATATACGTGTTTACGCCAACGCCCGTGCCGACCGCAAGCGCGGTTATGACGAGTTGAAGCGGATATATCACCGAAAGCGCGGTGAGTCCGTGCCCCGAATACTGCCCGACAAACAGACTGTCGACGATGTTGTACAGCGACAAAACCAACTGCGACAACATCACGGGCGGCGATATTTTGAGCAGAATTTTCCAAACACTTTCCGTTCCGAAAAACTCCGCTTCGTTTTCGATTTTTGCTCTTTTATTCAACATAAATAGCCATCCGATTTGCCGTTTTTATAGCGGCATATGGATTATACGCCAACGCCTTTGCAAAAGCAATCAAAACAACAAAAAATAGGCGCATTATTGCACCTATTCAACCATTTTTTTGCGTTTATGTCACCCCGCTTTTCGGGGGTGTTGTCTTTTGACCTATGCAAGCCGATTATTTTGATTTACCCAACGAAAAATGGCTTGCGTCGTAACACTCAAAGGATATATTCCATTTGGGTTTCCTTTACAAACATCCCCATTTTTTCATAGAACGCGCGTGCGGAATCGTTACCTTCCCACACGTTGAGCGTAACGTCATAGCAGCCGTTTTCGCGAGCGTAACCGATGGCAAATTCGTACAAAGCCTTGCCCACACCTTGTCCTCTCGCACCTTCTTCAACGCACAAATCGTCGATAAACAACGACTTAAAATCCTTGAACACATGCGATTTTGAAAAATCTCGCATCTCGCAAAACATATGCCCCATTATGTTTCCGTTGTCATCGACCGCAACAAACACAGGCGTCGAATCGTTCGATATTATCTCATCGAATTGATTTTCGTTATATTTGACGGCATTTTCGACAAATATGTCCGGTCTTAACTTTTGGTGGAGATTGTTCACTTCAACGAGCAGTCTTTCAATGCCTTTATAATCACTTGCATTTGCTTTTCTGACAATCATAATCCACCGTGT
>CAVFCJ010000003.1:0-39775 GCA_963620965.1 bacterium | reverse complement strand
TGACTTCCGCTTTTCACTGTGCTACAAACGTCGACGAAAGGCGAATAAATCGGAGTGGCATATATAGAGTGTCCATAAAAAGAAATAGCAACGACGGTGTTTAAGTATAAGTTCGGCAATAAGTGGATTGTGAACTATGACAAACTCTTGCCACACCTCAAGAAAATAAATCGTCGCGAAAGCAAAATGTGGAAGAAATATATGCAGTGTTTAGGCATAAAAAAATCAGTCACTCCACGAAAGAAGTGACTGACGGCTGGCCTGCCTGATTGGAGTCGAACCAACGGCGTTCCGCTTAGGAGTCGATTCTGAGCCACCAAATTGCTCTAAAATAGGCAATTTTCTTGCAAATCGCACACTTTTTTGTGTATTTTTCGTCTCTTTTGACCTGTTTTTTATGTTTCGAGCAGTAATTTTCATATCTTTTAGCAATTTCTATGCCAAAATCTATGCCAAAACTATGCTGTTTTTGAAAATAAGGGTTGGAGTTATCCGCCCTGTATTTTTGCCCCAACTTTTATGCTTATTTATACTATAATATTGCTTTTTTCTTCCTCTGCTTCTTGAACACCAAAGATGTTTAATAATTCCTTTTTGATTAAAGCGCGTCTTTGCTTAAAAAATTCATCAAAATCTTTAAGCTCAAGAGAAACATTTTGTGGACGGTATGAAAAGCTATTTCCTTTGTCAACCCAATCAATCAAAGGTGTTTTGTTCTTGCTTTCATTTTCCGCGTCTTCCAAGAATTGAAGATTAGGCAATAGATTTCTTTTCTTTTGCCATTCCTTTACTTTGTCGTCGTCAAGTCCTAAAACAGAAATAGCTTTATTTTCAAAACCGGCATAAGGGTGGCAATGGTCTTGATGAAACGCTACTTGACTTAATTTTAGATTTGGATAAAGCAGTGACAAAATTACATATGTGTTTGGGCTCTTTTCGTAAGTATCAAGCCAGTAATCTATATCCGTTGAATCAACGGTGAACGTTCTTCCCCCAGTCAAAGTAATCTTCGAGAATAAACCCAACGAGAATGGAGTATGCTTACAGTCTATATACTTTAAAGCATTCCTCGTCGAATTAAGCGCATCGTTGCTGGCAATACCGAACAATCTCTTTGCTAAAGAAATCGACAAAAATTTTCTTGCTTCTTTTTTGCTATCCGCATCTTTGATTGTGCCACCTTTATAGAAGTAGTAAGCTAGCAGTTGGCATAAATACTCCCTTTCTTTTATGTTCAAGAATCTCTAAAAGCATAACACGCGAAAGCCAAATTGTCGATGGTGCATTATCCGTATATTTTAATAAATACAATTCGTCTCTGGGGAGAGGACAATTGTTCTAACACCTATCATTTAAGACACTAGACATAAAGTGTTCTTCCGTTGTTTTTCTCACTAATTAAATTATCATCTCAACTTTCACAACCCCATCAAGAAACGCTCGACGTTCTTGTACTCAACACCGTCAATAGTCATATCATCGCCACGATACAAAACGCATTTTTGTGTGATTCTTCCGTATTTGTGTTCGATGATGCCGCATTTATCTTCATCGAGCAAATAGCGCGCTTGTTCTTTTACCGCTTTGTCGCTATGCTTGATTTCATATACTTTACAGGTATAAGCGGATTTATCGAAGATAACCATATCGAATTCGCCGCCGATGTCGAATTTAAACTTGAATGCTCCTTTGTTTTTCGGCAGCACTTTTGTAACTTCAAGAAGCACAATATCTTCAAGCATTCTGCCTTTCACGTCTTCGAGTATTTTTGTTATGATGTAATCCTTGTCTTTTTCCGATACCGATTTGAAATATTCGTCTTGCATCAAAGAATAAACCAACGCTTTTGCAATGGAATATCTCATACCCGGCTGAGAAAAGACGTAATATTCTTCCGTTTTGCCGCTTTCATAACGAATCGGACAATTTACAATCAGGTCAAGCAAAACGAGATACTTTTTAACTTTCTCGATATGCTCCGGGGTGACTTTTACATTTGTTTCTTCTTTTTCTTTAATATCGATAATATGCTTTAATCGCTCGATAATGGTTTGTGTGTCAACAGCGTTCAGAACATAAGCCCTTTCGTTCGGCGCATCGTGCAAGAGAAGATTTTTTGCCGAGCCTAAATCGTGGGATTTGAATCTATCTTCGATAACGCTAAGCAAAAAACGATGCCCCATGTTTTCCACGATGCGATTTATTATATTGGTCAGTTCGCCGTTTTCGTACAGGACACGCAGTTCGTTAAAATATTCGCCCCCGTTATCGTTTTTAAGCGTATGTTGAATGTTACGGCTGATAGCGGTATCGATGTATTTTCTCGTACTCTCGTCATCTCTGAACGAAACGTCGTCTAACATATAGTCCGGATCGTCAAAACTCATATTTTCCATTTTGAGCGTTCCGCCATACTCGATGTATTTGTCAACCGAACGCAGGCCGAGAAGTCTTGCATACTCCTTAAACGAAATAAACGATGTGTGAATCATTATATTTCTATCGTACAATTCATCTCTGTTTGCCATCACAAAGCCAAGAGAATCCGTTCCCGAAACGACGATTTTCATCCCCATCATACTAAACACATCGGACAGAACCGCTGCTGTATCGATGAAATCGTCAAGCAATGTTATTTCGTCGATAAACACATATTTGCAGCCCATATTATGCAATGTCGTCAAATCCTTGGAAAGATCGGACATTGTATCGGTTACTTGCGTTTTAATATACGCCGTTTCGTTTACCTGCAGTTCTCCGAGCATTTGAAAAAGCAAAGTTGTTTTTCCCGTTCTGCGAAGCCCGTACAGAATACATATTTTGCCGCTATAATCTCCTGTTACAAAGCGTTTTAATTGCTCGAAACACTCTCTTTTTTTTAATTTTGCAACCGTTTTATAAAACGAGCGGAGAGGCTCGCCCGTAACAACGTTTGTATTAAAAGATGCGGATGCGGAAATGGCTGGTGTTATATTGTTTGCCGAGTAATTCTCGACTTTTTGGTAAATTGCATTGTAACGTGCCGTACTTACTTTTTGGGCATCGTTTTCATAGTTTTGATAGTTTCGCACGGTCATTCCCAAATAATCGGCACATTCTTTTTGCGATAATCCTTTTTGAATTCTCAATTCTTTAAGCGTCATATTATTCACCTCGGATATATTGTAGCACACCGGTCTGTTAATTTCAACGTTTTTCAGGTAGAATTTCGTGTTTTCTTCGTATTTCTTTCGTCTTTCTTCGTGTTTTTCACCAAAACACACAGGAAATACACCATAATTATTGGATAATCATAGACGAGAAAGGAGACTGCTTCTTAAAATTTTCAGTAAATTCTGTAGGAAATAACTATGCCAAAATCTATACCAAAACTATGCCTTATGGGAAATAAGGGTTGGAGTTATCCGTCTTTGTAAGTGCCGAGCTTTTAAGCTCTGTAACTATCACGAACTGAGAGAAAACACCGACTCTATTCATGAATATCAAGAACTTTCAGAATTCTTTTGAAAGTGTCTTGACCGTCAAGGCAAGTATCTCTTAGCCAGCCTTTTTCTTGATTCCAGTTTGCGAGCCCGCGATAATAGAAAGACTTTTTGGAATCTTCTATAATAAACGGAATTATATTAAATCTAAGGCACTCTTTCAAAGCAATCAACCTGCCGACTCTGCCGTTTCCGTCTTGGAACGGGTGAATATATTCGAAGTCCGCATGAAGCTCAATAATATCGTCGATTGTTATATTGCTTTTAGAGTTGAAATTCGTAACGAGTTTATCCATCGCTTTATGGACTTCGCTTGGCTTGCAAGTTTCTCTTCCACCGACGGTATTTGCTCGCTTCTTATAATCTCCAACGGCAAACCAATCAAGAGATGAATCCTTAGTTCCTTGTTTCAATAGCAAATGAAGATGCTTGATAATATCTTCGCTCAAAGGCTCTAATGCCTTATCGATTACATAATCGATTGCGCGGAAGTGATTGCTTGTTTCGATAATATCGTCAACCGGAATACCGTCGCCGACGTCAATCGTTCTTGTTTCAAAAATCAATCTTGTTTGATCTTCCGTAAGCTTAGAACCTTCGATATGGTTAGAGTTATAGGTCATTCTGACTTGTAATTCATGATAAAGCCCGCCAGATATTTTTGCTTCTTTTTCTTCACGCAGAATTTGTAAAATGTGATTATCGCAAACCTCTCTAAACAAATCATCAGGACCACATTGCAAAAAATCTGCTATTTTGACAAGAACGTTATTTGCAATTTTTTCGCCCTTTGAAATTTTGGCTATAGTTCTGGATGATATGCCGAGTTTGGTAGTTAAGTCAGATTTGGTTAAACCAATTTCATTGAGCTTATTTTCTAATGGCTTATAGGAATACATATCTGCCTCCCGATTTCTTTACTTATTATACCACATTAAAAGTAAAAAGTAAAGATAAAATTGATAAAAAGTAAAGACTCCATATTTAATTGCCTTTCGTTGTTGCTGTTGTAGCACAAGTCAGCGGCAATAGCAACTACCGCGAAAAATAGCACTTAAAATCTTTATGTTTACTGATTGAGTCAGACTCGAAAGAGTTTGGCTCTTTTCTTTTTACGACACTATTTTTCTCTCAAAGCAAGTTTGTAGTTGCTATTGCCCATTGCAACATAATTCACAAATCAAATGAGTTTCGACCCGTGCTACTTTGCCCCTGCCGAAAGGCAAAATAAAATACTCCTATTTTGCGTCCTTAAGTATTTTCACCGCAATGCCTTGAATGGCTACTTCATCAAAATACATATCTTTCATTTCATCGTTTTCCGGATGTAAGCGAACTTTATGACGCCTTCTATCAATATAATAGCGTTTCAAGGTGGCTTCATTTTCAATCAGGGCAACGACAATCTGACCTTCTTCCGCTGTGTCCTGTTGACGAACAATAACTAAATCGCCGTCCTCGATACCTGCATTTATCATACTTTCGCCTTTCGCACGGAGAATAAAGAATTTTCCGCTACCCAAGAGTTCACGAGAAAACGTAACGAAACATTCTATATTTTCTTCCGCAAGAATAGGAGTTCCGCAGGCGACTTCACCGACGATAGGCAACCGATTATGACTGCAAAGAGAATTTACGATTTCCTTTGTTTGCAAGTCGCCGTATCTTCCGTTCTTTTCAAGGTCGCCTCGCTTTTTCAGCTCGTCCACATATCTATATGTTTGAGGAACGGACAAGCCGACGGCGGTTGCGATTTGTTGAAAGGTCGGATATGTGCCACTTTCAAAGTAGCAATCGTTAATCAACTTCAATATGTTATTGAGAGTTTGTTCGTTTTTGCTTCTCATTGGTGTCTCCTTTTGCCTAAATGAGTTTCGTTTCTCATTTAGTGATTTTATTATACTCAAATCACCATCGAAAGTCAAGAGGAGAAAAGGGGCAAAACAAAAAAATTTTTAACTTATTAAAATTAAAAAAGTAGGAGTCGAGTGGCTCCTACTTTAATTTGTTAGACAATCGTTCCTTTTGCCAAATCTTCGGCGATAAAAGAGCAGAAGTAAAAAGGAACGGTTAGCAACTTTTGCTTCTCGTCAAAACCATAATTGTTTCTTGATACCTTAATTGCAAACTCAAATTTATTGTGATTTGAAAACTTTTCCAAAGAGTTCAACATGCCGCACCCTTTCTTACATCAGGTGATATTCACAGAATGTTTAAGCAAGAAGATGAAGGCACAATCATAAGGCGTAATAACGTTCGCCGAATTGCTCTCGAAAACGGGATTAAGCATACGCTTACACAAAACATAATCTTGATTGACTCAAAGGATTTTTTTTGATAAAGTGAACCCGTATAATCTACAAAAACACGAATACAAAATACCTAAGTTAAGGAACATCAAAGATTGTGCGAGAGAGTGGAATAACCACCGAAAGACAGGCGACCGTTTTATACACGCCGATGAAATACGCGATTTTCTGAAAACAGACACGACGGTGTTTAAGTATAAGTTCGGCAATAAGTGGATTGTGAACTATGACCAACTCTTGCCACACCTCAAGAAAATAAACCGCCGCGAAAGCAAATTATGGAAGGCATATATGGCTCGTATAGGTATAAAAAAATCAGTCACTTCACGCAAGAAGTGACTGAAAAAATGGCCTGCCTGATTGGAGTCGAACCAACGGCGTTCCGCTTAGGAGGCGGACCCTCTATCCTACTGAGGTACAGGCAGATATTTGATATTTTAGCACGAATTGAAAGTTATTGCAAAAGATTTTACAATACCGAAACAATACCTAAAACAATACCAAGTATTACATGTTAATGGTAAAACCACAATATTTAGTTGTAAATGTTATGTCCTAACTCAATATATTGTGCTTTTTACCGAGTTAAGCACTCCCTTAGGAGGCGAACCCTCTATCCTACTGAGGTACACGGACATTTCTGTTGCTTTGCGCTTTTATAATATCAAATGTCGGATGAAAAATCAAACATCTATCGTGCTATTTTGTCAAATCTTGCAGATTTCTATGGCAGGTACGCCGTAGGCTTGCGGATGTAATCTCGTTTGGCATTTCATCTCGTCGCCGCCATACTGTGTTACGCCTAATATTAGCACGCTTTGCACGCATTGTAAACACATCGACACAATAGCGGAAAAAGAGGCGGCAAGGATTTTTTGATATATTTTTCAATCCGCTTGTCAAAATCAAAAATATGAGTTACAATACCTATGCTACAAAAGCAAGTGGCAAAATTGAGCGATAAATCGGCATCAAAAAGCAAAATTTAATAAATTCAATCGGGGTATGGCGCAGTTTGGTAGCGCGCTTGACTGGGGGTCAAGAGGCCATGGGTTCAAGTCCCGTTACTCCGACCACAAACTTCGCTGAGTGCATACATTGTATGCACTCAGTTTTTTTATATCCGTTTAGGCTGTGCTTTGCACAATGCCTGAACGGATATAAAAAAACCGAGCACGCATTGCGTGCCGAAGTTTGTGCTGTGGAACGAGCGATAGCGAAGTACCACTAAAACAGCATAATGCCATACTGTCGTATTATGAATAAATATAAAATAGTTTAGACTCTTCAAATGAACAGGAGGGGGCGATTGTAAAAAACAAGACGCGACGATTTTGCGTTGCGCCGGAAAAGTCTAAACATATGCAACAAAAAAAGCGCAACGCAAGGTCACGCTTTTCTAAATTTTCCGTCAAGACCTTTTATCAAAAAACATCTGCCCACAACGCAATTGAGGCTTACCTGTCCGAGCTCTCGGCAGTCGGTCGAGTGATTGCGATTGTCGCCCATACAAAAGACGTAGCCGTCCTCGACGTAAATGTCCAAGTCGTCGTATTGCGCAGTTTCGTCTTTGTTGACGTAACTTTCGTCGAGTTCCTGATCGTTGAGGTATACGACGTTTTCGGATATAACGACGTGATCGCCGCCCACCGCGATAACCCTTTTTACAAGCGCTCTGCCCTTGAAAATCCCGCTGTCGGGGGCAAAGACGATGATGTCGCCCCGACCTATTTTTGCAAGTTTGTTAAGATAGAGCGTTTCGCCGTTGTTGCGGTCCGAATCGCTCTGCGCGCCGCTCCCGCCATCGAGAGTGGGGTACATCGATATTCCGTTAACCGTGAACGTCGAAATGACGTAGTATTTGACCAAAAGCGCACTTGCAACCGCTAAAACCGCCACCAAAAGCATGATTGCAACCGAAATCGCAACGCGCTTTGAACGGCGTTTTGGTTCTTCCTGTATCGGTTCTTGTTCAAAAAGCGGAATATCTTGCATAGAAAAGTATATTGTTTGCGGCGTAGATTATTTTCAAATCCACAAAAAGTTGTTGAAAACAATTCCGCCTGCGTTTTCGACTTCAATGGTTTTTGCCATCGAGAAAGAAGAAAGGGTGCGCCCTTCTTCGCTTTTGAAATCGGCAGATTCAAAGAGCAGTTTTTGCCAAAATTCGCCGCCTTTAAGTTTGGTGTGCGCAGAGTATTTTTTGAGGTCGGGGTAGGTGTATACGCACACATTCAAACTGCCCGCTGTCTTTGCATATGCGTCGATGTGCAGTATGGCGGTGCGGCTTGTTGAGATCATTTCTTGTATGTTTCTGCAAAGAGCGATGCATCCTTTTTTGGCGGATATGCCTTTTATTGAAAACGGTCCGTCGGCGACAAACAGATTGCTGTCGTCAAGCAACGCATCATCCGTCTTTGCCACGAATTCACCGAGCCCCATACTTCCGTCATAAAGGACTTTCGAGATTCTCGGCGAGGTTTCAATTGCGCTCACGTCGTGTTTTGTGGGGATAATGCTCGTGACTTTTGTGGAAACCATGTTCGAGTCGGGATATATGAGCGTCGTGTACGCAACGATAAGTTCTTCTGTGTCGTAGACGGGAACGTCGCAGACGTATTCGTGTTCGCCGACTTTCTGGCGAACATCGAAGGACTGCCAGTATCTTTGGCGAGAGGACGGCTCGCCGTAACTGACATACAGCGTGCGTTTGTCCGCTTTTCTGCCCGAATTGAGTTTGACGTACAACTTCCCGTCCGTCGTTTCAAAGCGCATAGACGCCAAGACCCCTTTCGACGTATTGGCAAGGTGCGAGCGAAGCCACATTACGAGCGCAGAATACACTCTCTTTGTTATCTGCATATCGCAAGAATCCGAGATGATGAGTTGTTTCACATCGGATTTTACAAGGTCGAGCATATCGCCGATTCTGTCAATGTCGCAGTAAACCGAATCGCGCGTTACGATTGCAAGGGTAGGGCAAGTGATGAACATAGCATACGTTTCTGCACCTATACCAGTCGAATATGCCAGTTGCTCGTCGTTTGAGGGTATGTCGCTGCCCAAAAATCTTGCGTTGTGTTCCGCCCAGCGGTAGCCGCCGCCATTGAATGCCGTCATAGAGCAAATGCGTTTGTCTGTGCCGGCAACCAGCCAGCAAAGTTGCGCTCCTATGCCGAATCCCAATATGCCTATGCGATCGCTCAAAACTATGCTTTGCTCTTGCATAAGACTTATCGCGCGGCGCGCTATCTTCGTCCACACGAACCACGGTGTATTGCGTGCGGTGGTTTCGATGCTGTCGAGATGATTTTGGCAATCCGGGAAGCGTGCAAACCTCAAATCGGACGGATAAGTCGTTTTCGTGTCTTCGAATATGCCGCAATAGTCGAGCGTGCAAGCGACAAATCCTTCCTCGATGAGCATATGTATTGCATCGTACGAGTGCGGATTTTTGAAAGACGGCAACACCAAAACGGCAGGGCGCGCGTCTTGCCAGCGTGCGTCGTAATAGAAATTGCAGCATATGCGAACGCGGCCCTCTTTTGAGGTTTCCGCCGTGAAAATCTGCTTCGAGCAGACGAAATTATCCGTTGTTTGACACGAGATTATTGAGGCTTCCAAAGGCGCAACGCGCGGATCGAACCCTTCCCACACCTCGGTCGGCGTCATAAATTTGAGTTCCATACCTTGCATTATATCTCAAAAGCAAAATAATGTAAAGAAATAAAACTTTTATATCGCAAGTATACGCGCATTGCGTGCGATTGGAAACCGCCTCATCGTTTTGCGAATCTCGTTGCAAATTCCGTTGCGAATCGCCTTGCAAGCCGTCGTTTGAGCCACCGCTTTGTTCGAGCGACTCTTTTAAGCGATTTACGCCGTCGTTTTGGTTTTCGTTCGAGTTTAATTCGTTTATGTATCCGAGTGCGCCCGCCTTTTTGTTTATACGGCAAGCGTATTCGGAGCACATCTTTTTCACGGTTTCGTCGTCGGGCAAAAGATAATCCATAAAAACACCTCTAAGCCACTATATGCCGATTGTGAAAAGCGAGGTGCACCCATCATCCCGCTTCTTTCACGTTTATGGACACTTTCGGCTCGAAAGAGAGAGTGGCAAGGCAGTCTTCTTCGAGATTTCGCCCGACCGATTGATACGCTTTGGATTGCAACGACAAAAAGTCAATGTTTTTTTCTACTGACAATTCGTACAGTTCAAAAAGCCTTTTTTTTATGTCATTTGCAAGGGTGGCGGCGAATCGTTTTACAATGTCGTTGTCGGTGCCGATAACTTCGCCCGTCGGGATTTTCTGCACGTCTGCAAGGTCTGTCGATAGTTTTATTTCTGCAACCACCTTGCGCCCGTGCGCCTTGATTTTGACGGATTTTTTGAGGATTTTGAACTCTATCGTGCCGCCGTCTTTTGCGGTGTAGTTCAGCGTTCCGGTTACATCGTGACTGTGATACAGCGCAAGGATTTCGGCGTACTCATTTTCGATTATGCAAAAGTTTTCATTGTCAAACGCCATTGCGCGGGATATGTCGAGTTCGTATACGTCGTCCTCACCGCCCGCTTCGGTGAGGGGCGGAGTTGTCTTTTTGGCGATGATATAGGGGATGACATTTGCCTTACTTCTCGACAGAGAACGTGCTAAAAAGTCCTTTGCAGTCGTGCGAATCATGCCGTCCGAGCCTTCCTCGTTGACGAGAGCCTGTTGCAAAAAGAAGGGCGAACTTATAGTTGTTCCTATCCTCAGCGACAGCATTTCGGACGGAGATTTATCCCCCGTCACAATGATTGTTTGCTCGGGCAAAGCGTACATTCCCGTCAGTGGATATATGAGTTGCATATGATCGAGTTTAAACGCCGATGTTGACATAAACACCACATTACAATGCGAAAGCGATACGTTTAACCCTATTTTTCGCGCAATTATGTCCATTGCGCCTGCAATCGTATTTCCCTTTGCGGACGTGCAGACGTAACTTGTTTGTGTCGTATCGCCGCTCGACGAGCCGACAAGCACCGCTTGCGTGCTGACCTCAAAAAGCGAGGCGGATTCGTCATAGTCTATGCCGAGTCCGAGCACCACCGCCGATTTCGACAGCGACGGCGTTTCCACCATTCTGCCGAATACAACCAAAAACACAGCGATAATGAAAAACACAAACCATTTCGTGCGCAGAAGATAGGAAGATACGCTCTGTTTTTTCATTGCGCTTCTCCCTCGGGCGAGGTTTGCTTGAACGAGTAAAGCACGCCGTCGTTTTGGCTGTCGGGCAGGTTGTTTTCTTTGACTACCATCGCATACTCTGCGTCAAGGTAGGCGTACAATCCCGAATATTTTTTCTTTTCGGCTTTCGCTACTGCAAAAAGCGAAATCGGCAAGGCGAACGCAATCGCCGTCAGAACATATCCCGCCGTGCCGAGCGCGAAGTCCGTCACTTGTTGCAGAGAGGACGAAAACAGCGCAGAGCAAATAACCGTTGTAGGACAGAGTATTTTTGAGGGCAGAGCCGTTCCGAGCGCACGCTCGCAGGCTTGATTCGCACCGTTATAGAGGAAAGCGAGTGAATAGAGCGACATCATTATGATTCCAAAAAGGTTTGTCCATTCCATTCTGCCTATTTCCAAAGAAAGTTGGTTGAAACTTGCGATGTGTATAAAGAGGTCGGACACCGTTTTGAGTGCGTTGCCGTAGAGTGCAACGCCGATAAGCACGATTAGATTCGCAAGCGCCCAAGTGGATGCGATGCCGAGGGTGAGATAGGGAGCTTTTTTGTTGCGAATCCTCACGAAGATAAAGGGGAACACGTCGCCGAGCCACAGTCCGTAGCGCGGCATAGTCGCAAAAAGTACGGACGGCTCTGTCGTAAATATAGGAAGATTGCGCCCGAAGTCCATATCCGAATCCAAAAACGCAAGATTTAGTATGACCACGGCAAGAAGCAGCGGCGCAAACAATTCGCAACTTCTCGCAATCGAGCGAGTGCCTTTCAATCCGAGATACACTATGGGCAAAAGGAACAATCCGTATATGAGAAAAGGTTGCGTTCCCGTGAAAAGTTCGTGGGTGAGATATGAGGTGCAGTAGCAAAAATAAAACACCGTTTTTGCCGAAAGCCAAACGCAAGCGATAAGACACGCCGCCTTATAAAATACGCAGTTCGTCGCGCGCAAAAGTGCGTCGCCACCCATTCTCGCAAAGGCGAAAATGAAGATTACGCATATGCCCTCGATTGCGGTGAACCCCACAAACACCCAAAACGCCGCCGAGCCGAACGCGTCCGAGAAAATCCCCGGGGCGGACGAGAGTTTGAATGCAAAACCGAGCGCGATCATAATGGACGCCGCTTGTGAATTGTAGATAGTGCCGCTTGGCAGATTTTTGCGCAATCCGTGTTTTATTGTGATGTTTGTCATAGATAAACCTATTGTTCGTCAATCTTTGCGTATACGGCGGCGGTTTTGCGTGGGTATGGAATAGGGGCGCAATTCCATTGCCGCCGAGTCCGCTTTCAACACGCCGTCTTGAAGGTCGGGAGAGATTCTCGGCGCATACGGCGCAAGATACGGAGTGCCGAAGTTTTCAAGCGAAGCAAGATATGCGATGATGACGATAGTGAGAATTATCATTCCCACAAAGCCGATAACCGCGCTTATGCACAGATACAAAAAGCGAAGTATGGACATCGTCCCCACTTGATCCGGCACGCAGAATATACCTATCGCCGACAGCGCGACTACAAGTACGGATGGCGACGAGATAAGCCCCGATTTCACCGCCGTGTCGCCAAGCACGATTGCGCCCACGACGGACAGGGATATCCCGAAGTAGCGCGGCATTCGTATGGACGCTTGATTGAGCACCTCGAAAAGCGTCATAACCAAAAGCATTTCGATTGCCGGCGGAAACGGTATGTTTGTCGTTGCGGACATAAGCGTCATCAAAAACTTTATGGGCAACAACTGAAAATGGTAGGTTTGAAGTGCGATGTACGCACCCGGCAAAAGCACGGTCAGCATTGCGCCGAAAAGTCGGAACATTCGTATCATCGAAGCGCGCCAGTCGCCCGAATAGTAGTCGTAACCGTCCTGTACGTCCTCGAAAACGAGAT
Source organism: bacterium (assembly GCA_963620965.1). Classification (GTDB taxonomy): domain Bacteria; phylum Bacillota; class Clostridia; order Christensenellales; family CAG-917; genus CAG-475. The sequence continues at coordinate 26,865 of CAVFCJ010000003.1, read as the reverse complement.
AAGGCAGAGTTATTGCGATAGGCGAGCCGTCAACGATGATTAAGATTCGACCTTCGAGCAGTTTTGCCGTTGCCACGTCGGGTTTTTCCGTCGTGCCTGCCTGAATGAAAAACGAGTTCTTTTTGGATTGAATAAACGACAGCACATATGCGCTGTCCACAACGCCGTCCACGTCGATTTGTTCTATTTTGAGAGAGAGCCTCTCGACGATTTTGTCATCCGCAACGCCTCTTATATACGCCAAAGCGACCGTCGTAGCCGAGTATCTGCCAACTTGAAAGGTTTTCACAACGAGGTCGGGGGATTTTATGCGCTTCCTTACAAGCGACATATTCGTTTTGATTTCTTCGATAAAACCTTCGCGAGGGCCTTTCATAACCGACGACGTGGGAGGCTCGCCTATCGCTCTCGAAGCGGGCTTGCGAAGGGAAAAGATATACGATTCTTCCTCGCCCTCGATATAGAAGGCAATGTCGCAAGCAGCAATGTTGCTCGGCGAGTCTTTTACAGTCGCAATCTCGATTTCGTCGGCGTACGCAACCGTGTTTTGCAAGGATTTGAGATAGGGTTTTTCGAGTTTCTCGCAGTTCTTTAGAGGGCGCACGATGTCTTGCTCGAACAAAATTTTGTCGATATTACCGTCAATATACGCAAAAAGGCAATGCTTGTCGCCTATATCGAGGCGACGACATTTGAAGTCGTCGCTGTTTGAAAAAGTCTTTTTCAAATCCTGTTGAAGTCTGTTTATATCCACATCGCACATTATTGTCAAAACGGCGGGTTTATAAACGGTGTTTAAGCAACAAAAAACCGCTCCCGAAAAGAGAGCGGCAAATATGCGATTAAGTTTTGCGCTTATTCTGCGGTGTTTTCCGAGTTTTCGGTTTCTTCGGCCCCTTTTTTGTCTTTGGGCTTGCGGAAAACTACAAATTTTTGCCACATAAATTCAAGCGCGAAGTTGATTGCCATAACAGATCCTTCTGCGATTATGCCTGCTGCATCCGCGCCTATTGCTTCCACGAGCAAGGATTTGATCGTGTGGACGTACCAAGTTTGAAAGGGATAGAAGGGAACGTAGAACAAAAACGCCAAAATCATTGCTTTTGGTACGTTGCCTGCGTCTTTGAAGGTGAACTTGCGGTTGAAAGTGAAGTTCCAAAGGATAGAGGCGCAAAGCGCGACGGTCGTTGCGATAAACGTGACCAAATCCATATCTTCGACGATGAAGTGAATGGTTTTGCCGTTCGAGGGTATGACCGCTTGCAAAATCGAGAACAGCACGATTTGAATTATGCCTGCACTCGCCGCGCAAAGGGCGTATTTTATGAATTGCATAACGCCTTTTCTTTTTTCTTTCTTGGCGTTTTTCTCGGCTTGTTTGAGACTCGTTTCGTACAGTATGCCTTTTGGCGTTTCCGCCAAAGATTCTTCCGTTTGGGGAATAGGTTGTGCGTCAATGATGTCGTTGCTTGTTTGGTTTTGGTTCATAACATTTTCCTCTTTACACAGTTTAACATAACGACAAAAAATGTCAATACCGTCAAAAGAATCTTTGCGCTTAAAAGGCGTTTCAGTCCTTAAAATATATCGCGTCGATTATGAGTTCGGACAAATTTTCGATTGGGGTTTTGCAATCTTCGTCAAGCCACGCGAGCGAAACATTGAACAACATTCCCGCATACAAGAGCGGCTTAAACTTGTTTTCGTCGGGGAAGGTGTTGCGAAACATATTCGAAAATCCGTCGTTCAGATAGTTGAGATAAATGTATTCGAGGTGCGCCTTACGAAGCAACTTTAGCTGCTCTTTCTGATCTTCAAACATCGAAAACGTGCGCTTGGCTATGTCGATATAGTCCTGCTTGCAACGAGGGTAGTAGCGCTGTTCGGACATAAATTCGCGCGCGGTGTGATTGAAAAAATATATGAGCACGTCCTCTTTCGTCTTGAAATGGCGATAAAACGTCGCGCGCCCGACGCCTGCCTTGTTCACTATGTCCGTGACGGTGATTTTTTCAAACGTGTATTCGCCCATAAGTTTGAACAACGCCTGAATGATATAATGCTTCATATATTCTTCTTGCGAGTATTCCACGATACAAATCCGCCTTTTTGTATCAATGCGCCTTTCAAAATCGCAAAAATGTATCATTGCGCTTTTGGGGCATTGAAATTTCGATTTTTCAAGTATACGATACACTTGTCTCAGGCAAAAGTCAACGGCAATTTAACCGCGAAAAAGAGACGAAAATAAGAAAAAGGATGGAATATTTTATGGAAAACAAAGATTTCGTGACGTATGAATATATGTCGAAAATGGCAAAAACAAACGAGCAAGCGCAACTGTGCGATATGTACGAGGCTTTTGGTTGGGAAGCGACGTCTATGCAAAACAACGGCGTGGGCACGACGATAATTTCTTTCAAGCGCGACAGAAAAATCAAGCACAAAAACGAACTTTCAAAACTCGAAAGACAAGCGGAAGAAACTTATGAGGAAATTCACAACCTCGAAAACGCAAAGACAAAAAATGCGAACATATTCTCGTATACGTTCGGCACTTTTGCGACACTCGTGTTCGGCGGCGGAATGAGCCTTTGTTTGCTCAAAGCCAGCGACATTCCCGCGCTTGTGGGCGGAATAATTCTCGGAATCGTCGGGGCGGTGCTTTGCGGCGTAAACTATCTCGCGTACAAATCCATTGCGCAAAAGAAAACAAAACAAGTGCTTCCGCTCATCGACGAAAAACAAGAAAAACTTGCAAATTTGCTTGAAAAAGGCAACGATTTGCTTTCGACCGACCTCATCTGATTTATGAAAAACCGTAGCGAAAAGCAAAAAGAATCCAACGGGGGAAAAGCAGATTTATCTCTGCTCACAGCGTTGTCGTCGCTTGCGACAACGCTGTTTTTCGTTGTGTTCAACGCATATCTGTATGCAAAGAACGACACACTTTGGAACTTGTGCATTTCAATTTATTATGCATTGCTTTTTGTCATTAGAATATCGGTTTTTGCATGCAAGAAAGGCGTAAAGGCGGGCAAATTCGACAAAAAGAAGCAACAGATCGCATGCGTAGCAGTCGACGTGCTGTTTTTGATTGCCGACATATCTCTCATTGCGCCGATTGCTCTTATGGCAACGCACAAAAGAGACGTTTCCTATTCCACGGTGATTGCGATTTCGTCCGCGGCGTATACACTGTACAAAATCGCCGTCGCTTCGCTGAATTTGAAAAAATCCGCAAGAACAGGCAATCTATTCGACCGAATTTTGCGTGCGGCAGGTTTGAAAGACGCGATAATGTCGATAATCGTGCTCCAATACGTCCTTATATCCACGTTTGACGGTAGCAACGCACTCGACGTGATGTGCGACATAACCAATTTCATACTTTGGGGCGCAATAGTCGCCGTTTCGGTGATAGAGACGGGCTTGACGATAAAGAATTAAATCTTCACTTTTCTCACGGGACATGTTCTTCCTCTACAAAAGTTTGACGGCGTGAACTTTAAAATCACACATCACCCCTTCCCTTCGGGCTTTCCCCTATTGCTCAAACTTACGCCAATTCTCTAAAAGATTATACATCGTTCGCAAGAGGGGAAGTCGGCACTCACATAGATAGGTATCGTCCTCTCATTATGACACTGCGCTTTGTGCGCCAGGCAGTGGCCAACGGACTGCGCAGTCGCTTGTACTGTCCGTCAAGCTCGGCGCTCCCTTTTCTCGCCGCCCTGCGGCTCGTGTTCCGTCTACGAAAGGGCAGAGTAGTTGTATAAGAACGCCTTGAATAAGTGAGTGTTAGAAAGTCCGCTCTGCAAGTTCGCGGGCGGCGATTTTTGTCACGTCTGCGAATAAGTATCGTATCCTAAAAGGCTGTAAAATAGATGAATAACAAGAAAGCGCACCCTTTGCACAAAACCCAGCGTACTGACGTACGAGATTTTGTGAAAAGAGTGCGCTGCCGAAGTTAGTCGCTATTTTACAGCCTTTTAGTTGATTCCTTGAGCAATCATAGCGTCTGCTACCTTCTTAAATCCCGCAAGGTTTGCGCCCTTGACGAGGTTGTAATCGAGGCCGTATGCGTCGAGTGCGTCGCAGATTTGAGTGTGGATGCCTTTCATGATTTGTTTGAGTTTTGCGTCCACTTCTTCTTTTGTCCAAGCAAGACGTTCGCTGTTTTGCGACATTTCCAGTCCGCTCGTCGCAACGCCGCCTGCGTTGACCGCTTTGGACGGAGTGACGAGAACGCCGTGTTCTTGCAAGTATGCGATTGCTTCGTTTGTTGTAGGCATGTTGGAAACTTCGTTAAGGACGGGAACGCCGAGTTTAACCATTGCGATTGCGTCGTCCAAAAGAACTTCGTTTTGTCTTGCGCAGGGCATATAGACGTCTGCTTTGACGTTACCCCAAGGCTTCTTGCCTGCGACGAATTCGCAGCCGTATTTGTCGGAGTAGTCTTGCACTCTGTTGCGGTTGGAAGCGCGCATTTCGAGCAAATAGTCGATCTTTTCGCCCGTTACGCCGTCCGGATCGTAAACGTATCCGTCGGGGCCCGAGAGGGTGACGACCTTGCCGCCGAGTTCGTCGATCTTCTTTGCAGCGCCCCATGCGACGTTGCCGAAACCGCTGAGGCAGAACGTTTTGCCTGCGAGGTGTTCGCCTTGATGTTTGAACACTTCTTCGAGGAAGTAGGTTGCGCCGAAACCGGTTGCTTCGGGACGAATGAGAGAGCCGCCGTAACTGAGGCCTTTGCCGGTGAGAACGCCGTTTTCGTAAGAACCGACGATTTTCTTATATTGACCGAACAGATAGCCGATTTCGCGACCGCCGACGCCCATATCGCCTGCGGGAACGTCCATATTCGGACCGATATGACGATAAAGTTCGTTCATAAAGGATTGGCAGAAACGCATAATTTCGGAATCGCTCTTGCCGGTGGGGTCGAAGTCCGCGCCGCCCTTTGCGCCGCCCATAGGAAGGGAAGTGAGGGAGTTTTTGAAGGTTTGCTCGAAGCCGAGAAATTTCATCGCGTCGAGGTTGACGTCTTTTTGGAATCTCAAACCGCCCTTGTACGGTCCGATTGCGTTGTTGAATTGAACGCGGAAACCGCGGTTGACGTGGTAATTGCCGTTGTCGTCCATCCAAGGAACGCGGAACATAATTTGTCTGTCGGGTTCGACGAGGCGTTCGAGAATGACGTTTTTGCGCATCAACTGTTCGTTTTGTTCGATAGCGGGGGTCAAGGACGTGAGAACTTCTTTGACGGTTTGCATAAATTGAGGCTGATTTGGGTTTTTCAATTCAGTCTGCTCTATGACTTCGCTGATGTATGACATATTTTCTTCCTAACATCGACGGTTTGCCGATTTTTATGATTAAATAATATACTTTCAAAAAGGCAAAATCAACCCCGAAATAAAAATCTGCGAGAGTTAATTCAAAGATTAATTTGTCGAAACGATAAATATGCGCACAAAACGGCAAAAATGTCGGGTATTTACGGTGACTTGCGAATAATTAATATAGGGAAATCATGCTTTTTTAAAGCAAAGCGAGGCGTATGCTCGTATCCGTTGCGATGAAATTGTATACAATGCAAATATGTGCGTGTAGAATTCGCAAAAAAACGTAAAACCCTCAAAATCCGCAGAAAAATAAGCGAAAATATGCGAAGAATTCGCAAAAAACGGGCATCTTGTGAACGAGTACACAAAGGTCACGCAAGATATTGGGCGAGCAAATTTTCTTGAAAATCGTATTGAAATATGTTTTTGGATATGTTATGATAGTACAGTAAATCATATTTTGGGTGCGCTCGCGCATACATACGAGGGTAATCCCAAATCAATGAGGAGAAAGTTATGAGCCAAACTCAACAGTACAAAAAGGTCAAGTTGTATCGCACGCTCAAAGTCGTGTTTTACATGCTTGGTCTTCCCTTGTTTCTGATCGCGGTGTGTTTCACGGCAGTCAGATTCATCAGCCACGATCCGTTTATGGGCGAAACCACATTTACGACGGCATTGGGCTTTTTCAAGCAGGCGGAGTCGTATATTACCGCGCCTGCACTTTACGGCGTATGGATCGGTTTTGCGGTCTGGGCGTTCATTTCCATCGTGCACATCATTTTGAGCAAGACGGTGAAGAACGCGCGTGTGAGAATGTTTTCGGTCATTGCGGTTTGTATGGCGACCATGCTTGTCACGGGCGTTGTTATGGACGCGGTGCTTGAAAAGAAGATCACCGAACTTCAAGCGCAATATGAGGGAACGGGCGTTGTGATCAACGACTACAAGACCCAACTTTCCTACTATCGCACGGTGTCCTCGAATGCGACGAAAAAGAACGACACGCTCAACCTTATCGCGCAAGTGGATTTGATGAAAAACGTCTATAACGTTGAGATGGAAGGCGCAAACAAGACGGGCGTTGCCGGCAACATTTCCAACAAACCCGTGACGTACTACTCCATCATCGACGACGAAGGCAATCAAGGCGTAGACATCAGTTTCGTCAAAGGCGACGACGGACTTTACAGGCTCAACGTTGACGAAAACAACAACATTCAAGGCAACGGCGATCTTAAAAAGATTCTCGACGGCTCTTATCGCGTGGACAACGACAGTGAAAATTCCTACGATTACAGACAAAGCCCCGAATATACGCAAATCGTCAGACTCAAACCGAACGCAAGCGGACAACTCGTCATCAACGGCAAGACCTATTCGCACTATTGGTATCAAAAGAAAACCACCAAAGCGGGCGAAGAAATTTACGTTTGGTACTGCAAGGATTTGATGCCTCTTGGCACCGAATACGCAAACGATTCCTCTCAAACCAACACAATGGACGGCATATACGGCAAGGGTATTTACAATTCCAACGGTATGCTTTCCGACGGTTGGGTTTTCAGCCTCGACAACGTGCTTAATATTTTGGAAGATTACTATTCGGCACAAGAGGAAATCACTGCAAACAAATACGATTCTAAATTCCAAAAAATGTATGAAAAAGCGGTCAAGGCGAGAGATAGATATTACACCGGTATGCTCGAAGATCCGACCACCGGTGAAAAATGCCCCGAATGGATGCAAACTCTCTACGGTCAAGAGATCGAGTTTGCGGAGAATTTCTCACTCACTCACAACGGGCTCGATTATTTGATCGCAAAAGTCGGCGCATTGCTCGGCAACAACCAACTTTTCGACTTCCTACTCAAAGCAAATGACGGCAGCACCGGTCTTGACGACGTTATCGGCAAATTCGGCGTCGGCGCAATCCTTTCGCCTATCCTCGAAGATTTGCAAGAGGGTATGAGTTTCAGAAAAGACTTCGGCATGGACGATGCGACTATGGCGACGGCTTTGGAATGGATTAAGCCGCTTTTGGGCATGGACAGCACAACCACCGTGAACGATTTGTTCTTGGTTGTGGCATATGCAGGCGCACCCGACGTGTTCGACGACGGCGAAACGAGAGATTATCTCTACGTCGCGCTTGTCAAAGATGACGGCACAACGGACGCTGACGGCAACTACGTTATGGGCAAAAACTCGTCGAAGGTCGAGGATGGCGGCGACGTGCTTGTCGACCTCGATTTCAGCGACGCATTCGTGCAAGTGGGCGAGGACGGCAACATCGAATACGACTTCGACCTCGATCACCTCAGCACATTCCTCAACACCGCACTCAACGGATTGATGACCAAACTCGGCGTTGACCTCTCGTCCGTACTCGGCGGCGGCGTTGTCGGCACACTCAACGGACTTCTCAACCTCATCAAGACTTTCAACACAGACGACGGTGTTCGTTACGGCCTTGAAATCAGCGGCATTCAGATCCCGCTTCTTGACGAGGACTACAACTTTGCAATCGACGTGTCATCCATTTTGACAACCATTCTCGAAGGCTTGTACTACTATCAATCGCCGGCAATCAAACCGGTGTGGGAATTCTACACTTGGGTTGCGAGCGAAGACGATATGGCAATGGCTCTTGCGTATCAAAAATTCGAGAGAGCAAACTATGAAGCAACTGCATTCGGTTCGATGATAGGTTCGACGCTTATCGGCGACACGCTCGGCGCAGGCACATATCCCTCTGCACTCGGACTTGCCGACTTGACGGCGGTGAGACAACTCAAAGCAGATTTGAGTTACAAACCCACATTCTATCCGCTCTACGGCGTACGCGATATGTTGTTCTTCTTCTGCGGATTCGTCGTATTGTTCTACTTCCTTAGTTTCGTAGCGCAAGAAAAGGAACTCGAGTACGCAAACGGCACGGCGGTTGTCGACGACAAGAAGAAAGGCAAAAAAGCCAAAAAGAAAAAAGACGACGAACAAAACGACGCGCAAGTCGAACAAGACGCGCAAGACCAAATGCCCGAACAATGGGCAGAGGAGAACGTCCAAATCCCTGCGGACGAAAATTCTGACAAGGAGGCGTTGTGATTATGAGCGATCAAGTTATGAATCAAGATGAAATGAATCAAGACGTTCAAAACGAACAACTCGCTATGGACACCGATATGCTCAATCGCGATCAAAACGGCGATGTCATTCCGGCATTCCCCGTGAGCAAGCGCACAAAGAGAGATCAAAGCAAAACGTCCGTACTCTTCACGCTTGCGGCGGTATTGCTTCACGTCCTTGCGTATTTGCCCATCGTCATCGTGTCGGTAGTGCTTGGCGTAAAGTGCTACAACCTTATGCCGTACTACACGTTCTGGCCGTTTGTCGGCGTGATTTTGGCAGGTGTACTCGGGCTTGTGTTTATGACGGTTGCGCTTGTTGTCAACAGAAAGAAATCGAGGAGCAGCATTCGCACCAAAACCGTCAAAGTGCTTATCGCATTTGTGTGTTTGTCGACGGGATTCGGTCTTATATTGACCTACGTTTTCCCCGACGTTATCTCATATGCCACGCAAAACACGCTATATTGCGAGGATTTGTACTACAACGGTGAAGCGCAAGCCGAACATAATGCTTCGCTCGAGCGAGACCTTATCATGTACAATCTTCTCAACGGAAACCTCAACAATTACGATGCAGAGGGCAAGATTGCCGAAAACGGCGACTTCTCCTACAAGACTCTCGTTGCTCACAACGAAAACAACGGCGTCATCACCAACTACAAAAACGAGTTTATTCAACAAAGAAACAAGTACTATACGGACACTTACGGCAAGAACGTTGACGGAATCCAAGTTGAAATCGACGCTCTCAAATCCAACGAGAGAAAGTATGAACTCTATCAGTTCATCTACAATCAATACGTCCTCAACGACTACGATTACTGTTTCAACAACAATGTCGAAAGACGCGCAATCGCACTCTCTGTTCTCGACTATATCTACACATACTACGATTACGAAGGTATGTTGAAAGAAGGCTTCAGGAACGAGAGATTCAAAGCGTTGTTCCAACAAAACTACGACAGTTTCAACCAAGATGGTTATCTCACCTTTGACGATCCGCTTCTTTTGTACGCACAGATGAGCGGCCGTATGACGGTGCCCATCGTCCTTCGTCTTATCCTCAACCAAGGTTGGTCGTACACGCAAAGTTCCTACAACGGAGCAGGCGAACTCACCTACACGGAAGACGGCAACTGCCTGTATCAACTCTATGATCCGCAACTTGTCGAACAATTTAAGGCAAACGGCGGCAAGTTTGAATACACCGGCACTATCGTCGATCAAGACGGCAACACCGTCGAAGTCAAGTACGGCTTCAACGAGGACGGTTGGCAAATGTACGAAAACGGCGTGACAAAACGCCCGCTTGCGTGGCTCGTCCTCGATATGCTCGGCGATCCTATGGCATTGACGACGCTCGACGTCGCAAACTTGCTCGGTAGTCAAATCTACGGCATCGTACAACAAGTTCTCAATCAATTCCCCAGCCTCATCGACTCGCTCGGCGGTCTTATGCAAGAAGACCTCATCGAAGTGGTTAAGGCGGCGGCAGGCGGCTCGCAACTCAGCCTCGGCTTGTGCATCGACGACGACGGATTGATTGCAATCAACCTCTATCCGATGAACGCGCCCTACGGTATGCTCGGCTATATGCAAGCAACGTGGGTTGACAGCGACAACTTGCTTATGGCGGTCATCAACGTTGTAGCATTGCGCAACTGGATGGCAATCTTCGGCGCGATCGGCGCAGTGCTTATCGTTGCAGCAGGCGTATGCCGCGATATGGGTGAAAAGACACGCAAGCGCACCGAGGATTCTCGCGATCGCATTTTGAGAGCGAAAGCGGCTGAGGAAAACGGTATAGGCGTAGGGAAACCCGACGAAGGGGAGGATGTCGCATCTGACATCCCCGATGCAATCGGCGTATAACAAATTTTGTTACAAACAAAAACACGGCGGCACTCAAACGAGTGCCGTTTGTTTTTGTGTTTGAGGTTTTTGCTTTTGAACTTTCGTTTTCAATGGCGATTTAGAGTTTTTTGTTTTTTACTTTTTGTCGGTAATTTGCCGTTTTGCTGCCCGGCTTGCGGTTTTTGCTTTCGCGAGGCGTGTTTTTCTTTTTTCGCTTTTGTAAAAATCGCACTTAGTTTTCGCAAAGGTTTCCTGAAAATCGGACGAGACGCAATAATTGCATATTGACTTTAATTTTGATATAATATATAATATTTATTGCAAGTGTAATCATATTATGCGTGTATGCGCAAGAGGCTACGTTTGCAAACGATGGTAAATTATTAGGAGGCAATTATGAAAAAACTCAGCATCAGATCACTTCTCATCGTGATTCTTGCGTTGGTTTTGGTGTTCGCGCTCGTAGCGTGCGGCGATAAGGATGAACCCGCACCGACTCCGACACCTACACCGACTCAGACAAAGGACACCACGAACGTGAAGACATTCTTCAACACACTTTGGGAACAATCCACCGGCATCGGCGGAGAAGCAATCGGCGAAAACGACGATCTCAAAGTGAGCCTTGGTCTCACCGTCAAGCTCGACTTTGTCGGTAGCACTGACAAACAAGTCAAAGACAGCGTAGACGTCGGCATTTTGCTCGATCTCGTTCTCGACAGATCAAGCGGCACGGACAAGAGCACCAACACCGCAATCAAAGCAAAGATCTATGATCCGAGCGCGTCTGAAAACTGGTTCACCGCATACTACTTCTTCAACGACGAAGACAACATCTACATCGACTATGCGGGACAAAACGTCAAGATTCCGTTCAGTTATTTCAACGACACCTACAATAAGAATTTCTACAACTTCATCTACAACGAGAAGCCCGTTGCAGGCAAGTCGATTGCGGAAATCATCACGGCTCTCACCGCAAATATGGGCAAGACATGGGATCTCAACACTCTTGTCGGCGATGTTATGACGGTGTTCGGCATCAACAAAACCGATTTAAAAGAACAAATCGGCGGCGTGTTCTCAATGCTCGGTCTCAGTGTTGACGAAGCATTTGACGCACAAAACAACCTCAACATCAAGAACATCTTGACGAACGACACCGTAGCAGGCTTCTTCGTCAACAACGTGACCGGTTCTACAACCGCAAACGGCGTCACCACTTACTCGACGCAACTCGATTCAAGCGTCCTCAGCATGCTCGACATGCTCGGTAGCAGCCTTCCCGCAGGCCTCACCGACTTGATTGACGGTTTGGAACTCTATCTTGAATTCACCACAAAGAACAACGCAATCGATTCGTTCACCATCAAAGCAGGTCTTCCCGCACTTGAAGGTGAAAATGCAGACGGCATTGACGTATATCCCGTCGTTGCAATCACCATCACCGACCTTGACTTTGCAAAAGCAACGGCAGGCGAAATCGAAAAGGCTATGGATGCGGAAAAGAGCAACTACACGTCCAACGTCGTTATCGACGCGGCAGTCGTAATCGACCTCAAAGGCATCACTCTCGACGCAACCGCATTCGATCAAGACAACTACAAGAGATTTTCGAAAGTCAACACTGCAATCGGTGGCGGACTTGAAAATCTCAAACTCGACGGCACTCTCGCTCTCACTTTGAACGGCAAACTCGACCTCAAAGAAACCGAAAACAACGGCACTGTCGCAGCGGCGGCTTTGACCTACAAAGCGGCAGGTTCCGACAATGCAGTCGACATCATCAAAGCATCATTCAAGGACGGCAACCTTGCTCTCACGGTCAATCAAGAAGCAAAGATCGGCGATGTGAAGATTGTTGACGCACTCGTCAGATTGTTCGGCGACTATGCTTACACTTGGATCAGAGACACCTTCTTCAAGACCGATGCGACCGAGCTCGACAAGTTTGCAGAAGTATTCTTCTCTTGCGACATTAAGGAACAAGTTGCGGTTGACGAAAACGGCAACAACAAAGTCGATCCTCAAGAGCGAGTCATCACTATCAACCCCGACTTCAAGGGCGCAGCGTGGAAGAACTTCGACATCGTAGGCGGATTCCAAGGCCTTGTAAAGAAAGCAATCGACGCAATATTCCCGCCCAAGACCGATGGTGACAGCGCAAGCGCACAATACGCAAACGACCCGATCATCACCAAAGTGTCCGAAACCATCGTCAAAGTGCTTCCGCTCCTCTCCACAAAGGGCGACAAACTCACTGTCAAGACCAACGACAGTAAAATTATGGTGAAGAACTACGGCACAATCGGCAGTGCAGTCAACTACATCGGTCAAATTTGGTGGGAAAAGAAAGCACCGTCTTTCATAGATTCCATCATCAAGGCAGACAATGACAACTGGCACATTAAAGTTGCAAACGCACTCACCGTCGCAGGCACAACTTACGGCAAAGAAACCGATGCTACAAAGAAGGGCAAAGCGTTCCTCAACGAAATGTTCGCTTCCACGGCAGAAGTCGTCCTCGACATCAGCGAAGCAAACGGACTCGAACTCTCTGTCAAAGCAGACGTTAATGCAAGCGCAGGCGTTGGCGTATCCGTCAAACTCGGTGCAAAGGCTTACACCGAAGCAAACTACACCGATCTCGCCCCCGCAACAAGCGAAGAAATAGGTTGGTACATCTACACCATCCTCGCAAAAGAAGCATAATTGCTGAATAACTCATAAAGGAAAGGCGCAAATTGCGCCTTTTCTTTTTGCGTTTTTTCAATGTTCCTTTCAAGGTTGATAAATACAAAAAGCGTGTTATAATAAAAGTATGGCAGCTTTTGAAGAAAAACACAGCGTAATAAACAAAGAGGATATGCAAAGCGCGATGGAGTTCGTCGAGGAATTTTCGCACGAACTTTCAAAATATCAGCATCGCATCTCGGCAACCAAGGAAGAAACCGCTTGCGCAAGAGCAATCCGCAACAGACTTCATGACGAAACCGACGCAAAAACTCGGCTCGAAGCGTTCAATGCTCCCGTTTTGCTCGGCAGAGGTTCGTTTTTGCTTTTGGGCATATGGTATGCGCTCTGCTATGCCGTGTATTTTGTGTCGTTTGCAGGCGGACGAGTTGCGGGCGCGCTTGTGACGCTCTTGTCCCTCGTTATGTTCCTTGCGGGCGGAAGCGCGCTTTTGCTTATGTATCTCGGAAACCGCAAAGCAGGCAAAATTTTGCCTAAAAAAGTGTCGTACAACGTCGTCAGCGAAAGTTGCAAGGACGAAAAGAACGTCAAAAACACTCTCGTCATCTGCGACAACCACGACGCAACGCTCGGAAGCCCCATAAAAGATTTCAATCTCGTAAGAAAACTCTCTATGATAATTGCGCCTTTGTCCGTGTTCATTTTCGTGCTTTTCTGCATTTTGAAGATGACAATCGGTACGCAAGGCGACAACGTCGCGGCAAAGATAAGCGCGTTCACCATTCTGCCGTTCGTGTCGGGCATTTTCGGCATTGCGGCGTTCGTGTTGCACTTCTCGCCTATGGAACGCTTCGCGTGCGAAAATAACGGCGTGGCGACGGCTGTTGCTATGGCAACGTACGCCTATTTTGCCGAGCAACCCGATCTTCTTGCCGACAACACCAAGATTGTGTATGTTTCCTTCGGCGCGGAAAATTCGGGTCACGGCGGCTCTAACGCGTTTTTGGAGGCTCACCCCGAATTTGCTTCGGCAAAGGTTTTGGCAATAGGCGACGTGTTGAGCGACAATTTCCAAGTCGCAGAGCGTGACGCTTTGCGCAATATCGACTTTTCAATCGACGTCGTGTCAGCAGTGCACGCAAGCGCGATAGAGCAGGGCATAACCGTTTCCACAATGCCGCACGACACCCTTTTGCACAAATTCAATTCCCTTCACGGCTTCATTTCGGACGCGTTTGCCAAAAACGGCAATCCGACCGCAACGATTTTGGCAAAAGATTACTCAAAACGCGACAAATCCCTTTCTAAATCCGATTTGGAAAAGCTGTTCTCGCTTTGCGTCGGGGCGGCTATGAAGATTATGGCAAAAGAGGACAACGCACAAAAAACCATGGATAACGCAATCGCAACCGCGCCGTCATCCGAAATGAAAATCGTGGACGTGGAAAGCAAGTGAAACTCTAAAAATCTACAAGAACAAGAAAGAAAAAACGCAAAAATCAAATAAAAACAAATGAATAGCACGCCGACTCGGCGATATAGTAAATACACCGCATTTGCAATGCAAACGGACAGAAAAATGCAAAAAAACGACGATAAAAACATTGAAAAAGGCACCGTTTTTGACGATAATTCGTGCGAAAACGCACAAGATGCTTCTTTGACTTGCGAGAATTCCGCAACCGAGCAAACCGACGATACGGAACTTGCCAAAGCGGCAACCGCCGACGAGCAAGCAGTTTGTGACGCGCAAGAAAATCCTTGCGAGCAAGACGATTGCGACGAGAAGAAAGAGGGAATCTTGTCCGAGTTTTCCGCTCGCGAAAGCAAGGGCAAAAAGGCGCTCGAAGTTGTCAAAAAGTACTGCAAACGCTACTTTATCGACGCGTTTTCGGGTATGGCGCAAGGCTTGTTCTGCACGCTCATTGCAGGCACTATTCTCGCTCAAATAGCGTCTTGGTGCGGCGACAATTCGTTTGCGCACGTTCTCGGTTACATCGCAAGCATTGCAAAAATGCTTATGGGCGCAGGCATCGGCATAGGAATCGCGCACAAGTTGGGCGCAAAACCGCTCGTGATTTTCACAGCCTCCGTAACGGGCTTGGTCGGCGCGTTTTCGGGCAATCTCGTGAGCGCGCTCTGCCAAAACGCTTCGTTTACAATCGCTTTCGGTGCGGTCGGCAATCCTATCGGCTCGTACGTCGTGTCCCTTCTCACCGTTGAAATAGCCTCGCTTTACGCAGGCAAAACCAAACTCGATATAATCCTTATTCCGCTCGGAATGATGCTTATGTGCCTTGCGGGCATATTCATTGCTTGGCCGTTTATCAAACTTATCGACTTGCTTGCCAAACTCATAGTTTTGGCAATCGAGGCGGGTGCGGCAGTCAAAATCATCGTCGGCGTGTTCGTCGCGGTGGTTATGGGCATTTTGCTCACTATGCCTACGTCGTCTGCGGCTATATGGGTTGCAATCGCGACAAGCGCGACGGCACTCGAAAATCTCGACGTATTCGCAATTGCGGGCGGCGCGGCTGTTGCAGGTTGCTCGGCGCATATGATAGGCTTTGCCGTTGCGAGTTTCAGAGAAAACGGCGTGGGCGGACTCATTTCGCAAGGCGTAGGCACAAGTATGTTGCAAATCCCCAACATTATGAGAAAGCCTGCGATTATGGTTCCCGAAATAGTTGCGAGCGCAGTGTGCGGACTCGTCGCCGTGCTTATGGGGCTTCGTTGCAACGCTTCGGGCGGCGGAATGGGTACGAGCGGACTCGTCGGCGTATTCGGCACGATTGACGCATCGCAGGGCATAATCCCCGACTGGCAACTCGGCGTAGGCATTGTGCTTTGTATGTTCGTGCTTCCTGCGGCAATCTCGTTCGGCGTAAGCGAACTTATGCGCAAGACCGGCGCAATAAAATTCGGCGACCAGAAATTAGACTAAAAACTAAAATAATTTAGGGTGTGGGGTGAAACCCCACCCAAAATTGTTAATTATTAATTATTCATTATTAATTAAACAGCGCACCCTCGCAGGTGCGCTGTTTTCTATCATAGTTCAAACAATTTCTTTTTCTTTTTGGGTTCGATGGGCGTGCCGTCTTTTTTGGCTTTGAGAGAGGGAAGATACACGTCGAACACCGTGCCTTTGCCATCGATTCCGTGACAATCAATTTCGCCGCAATGCGCTTTTACCGTTGCCGACGCTATGGACAAGCCGAGTCCGAAACTCTGATTATCCTTGTTCTGTCTTGCGCCGTCCGTGCGGTAGAATCTGTCAAAGACGTGCTTTGCGTCCTCTTTCGAGATACACTCGCCCGTGTTCATAACCGACAAATGTATGCGTTTGGAGTCAACAAACAATCTTACGCCCACTTTGCCGTTGTCGCCCGAATATTTGATTGCGTTGTCGAGAAGTATGACGACGAGGCGTTCGAGCGATTTGCTTTCGCCGTAAACGTGCAGGTCGGGTTGTACGTCGGTGAGCAGTTTCACGTTCTTTTCAAAGCAAGTCGCTTCGAATTCGAGACACGCGCCCTCGACGATTTCGCTGAAATTCACGTCTTGTTTTTGAAGTTCGCTCTGTTCGAGTTTGCTAAGTTCCAGCATGCTGTTCACAAGGTCGCGCATGCGCACGAGTTGCGTAGATATGGAGGATATCCATTTTTCGTTGTCCTTGACGGTTGAATCGGGTTCGCTCTTGATTACGCTGAGGTTGGTTGCGATAATAGTAAGCGGCGTTTTGAGTTCGTGCGAAGCGTTGGCGATGAGGTCGCGCTGTTTCGTCATTGCGGAAGCGACGGGGAACAGCAACCTTGCCGACGACAAAAGCGCAAGCAACGCAACGAACACAACCGAGCAGCAGTAGAGCAAAGTCACCATAATCGCGGTGTTTGCAAGTTGCTTGTGATAACTCGTGCGGTCGATGAGCGCATAGAGCGTGCGGTTTGTGTACTGCCTGTTTGCCACGACGAAGTGGCAGTCGTTGTACTCGAATTTTCCGTCGGCGGTGGAAATGGCTTTGAGAATAATTTCCGTCGCGTCGTCGCCATATACGTCGACTTTGCCGTCGATGTACGGCTTTCTTCCGTCGTTATACTTGTAGATAAAGATACAGCGCAAGTCGTTTGCGACATTGTCGTTGTAGTGTTCGGGGTCCTCCAAAGCCTTGTCGAGAGCCTTGTTTATGAACACGTCGTTCGAGCCGTATACAACGCCGAACAAACCGCCCAAAACCACAAGCAAAAATATTGCGGCAATGAGGGTGGTGGTGACGGTGTAGTTGATGCGCTGTTTTCTGATTATGTCCATATTGACCGATTTGGCGTTTTATCTATGCGTAACGAGAGGATAAAACGTTTGTTTGTGCAATAAAACAAAAGGCGCAGAGCGCGCCGTTTCGTTTACATTTTCGATTGAGAGAGTTTGTAGCCCACGCCGCGAACGGATTCTATTGTGAAGTTCGCGCCCAGATGCGAGAGTTTCTTGCGCAAAAAGGACATATACACTTCGAGGTTGTTCGACTCGAATTCGCTGTTGAGACCCCATGCTTTGAGAATGAGGTTTTCCTTCGTCGCGACAAAGTTGGGATACTCGAAAAGGTATCTCAAAAGTTCAAACTCCTTGCCCGTGAGATTGATGCTTCCGTTTTGCGTGGAAAGGGTGAAAGTGGTGAGGTCGAGCGACGCGTTTTGGTATTCGAGTTTGTTGTCCGAAAGCAGTTTGCCGCGCCTTCTCAACACCGCGCGAATACGAGCGGACAGCTCGTTGAAAGAGAAGGGTTTGGAAACGTAGTCGTCCGCGCCTTTATCGAGTCCGGATATTTTGTCGTTTTCGTCGGTGAGAGCGGTGAGCATAATCACCGGCATTTCGAGTTTGCGTTGCCTTAAGGTGGCAAGCACGTCGAAGCCGTTCATTTTGGGCATCATTACGTCAAGAAGAATCATATCATACATGCCGGTGGATGCAAAATTCAATCCGTCCGCGCCGTCGTACACGCAGTCCACGTCGTAGCCGTCTTTCATCAACATTTGAGCGAGCGCTCTCGACAATTCTTTTTCGTCTTCAACAAGCAGTATTCTCATACGCACCTCCGTCAAATAAAAGAATTTTTCTTATTTTCAAAACTATATTACAAATTGTATCTTAAATTAACGTTAAATTCAACTGCAATTTTAAGCAAAAATTACGCAAAAATTCGGTCTTCCTTTTTATTTTTATATATGCTATACTGTTTTTACTATGGAACACGACGACAAGATGAAAGTTGACATTTACGATTTCGACAAAACCGCTATCCCGTACGACAGCGCGTTGCACTACTGGTTTTGGTCTATGGCGCATTGCCCTTGGACGCTTATTCTGTTGCCGTTCCAACTGTTTTGGGGCTTCTTGATGGTCACAAAGATTCTTCCCGTGCCTATCTTCAAAAAGATAGCGTTCAATTTCGTGAGCCTTATCAACACCGAAAAAACCGTCAAAAAGTATTGGGATAAGCACCAAAAGGACATTTACGACTTTTTCAAACCCGAAAATCGCGACCCGAGCAGAAAGGTCGTGCTTATAAGTGCAAGCCCCGACTTCCTCATCGAGGAAATCGCAAAACGAATGAAAATCGACTATTGCATAGCAAGTCCGCACAGCAAAAAGAACGGACATTTGCTCGGCAAGGTGTGCAGAAAGGAAGAAAAGGTGTGCAGACTCAACGAGATTTTGCCCGACGTCGAAGTCGAGAACGTGTACAGCGACAGTATCGACCACGACAGATACATATTTGCGCTCGGCAAGCATTGCTATCTTGCAACGAAGGGCAACCTCAAAGAAATCGACTTTGCCACCGCCGTCAAGGAATACGACGAGCAAAAATCCAAAAAGAAAAACAAGAAAGCGCAAGCCTGAAATCTAAGCAAAAATGCAAGCAAAAACAAACGCAAAAAACAACGTAAAAAGACGTGAAATCCGCGTAAAAACAAGCGACAAAAATAAATTCGAAGGCGTAAAAACGACGATAAAAACATAACAAAAAGCGTGCCGTTGAGGCACGCTTTTTGGTTTGCGTTGAAACAAATTATTCAACCGTTCCGTCTTTTGCGTCGCTGTCTTTCTTGTCGCAAGAATCGGAAGACGAGCAGCAAGAGCAGTCGGAATCGCAGTTTGCGCTGTCGGCGAGATCGTCAATCCAGTAGATTTTGTCTTTGACAACAAGAGATACGATGTCGATGACAAAAAGCACCCAACCTCCGAAGATCATAAGTACGATTGCAAGCACGATGCCAAGAACGCTGTCTTTTTGCGCGCTCTTTGCAAGACGATAGAGGTTTGCGGGAACATCCCACAAGATGCAGAGCAAAATCTTTGCGACTTTGTCAAGACCTTGATACCAGTCGATATACTTTTTTGCAAATTCTTTCATTTTGGATTCCTCCGTGTTTTTTACGACGAATGTTGTAACATTTATTTTACGCAATGTCAAGTATATGCAACTTAAAGTTGTTTTTGTGTATATTTATAAAAAAATTTTAAGCGGATATTCCAGAAGGACATCGGCTATTTTAGAGACGGCGGCAAAAAGTTGTTGTTGTGAAAAATGCCGTGCGGTGATATAATTTTCGTATCTACACACGGCGGTGGTTATATGGCAAATACGGCGTACAAATCCGACATCGAAATTGCACAAAGCGCGAAAATGCTTCCTATATGCGACGTGGCGAAAAATTGCGGTATCGACTGCGAACTTTTGGAAAACTACGGCAAATACAAAGCGAAAATCGATTATGCTCCCGTTCTGAAAAAGGGCGGTAAAAAAGGCAAACTCGTGCTTGTCACCGCAATCACTCCGACGCCTGCGGGCGAGGGTAAAACCACCACTACGATAGGACTTGCCGACGGACTTAGGCGTATCGGCAAAAAGGCGATAGTCGCACTTCGCGAGCCGTCGCTCGGTCCGGTGTTCGGAATCAAGGGCGGCGCGGCAGGCGGCGGATATGCGCAAGTCGTGCCTATGGAAGACATAAATCTGCATTTTACCGGCGACTTCCACGCAATCGGCGCGGCAAACAACTTGCTTGCTGCAATGCTCGACAACCATATTCAACAAGGCAATGCGCTCTCGATAGACCCTTGCAAAATCACTTGGAAAAGATGCGTCGATATGAACGACAGACAACTGCGTTTCGTCGTTGACGGACTCGGCGGAAAAGCGAACGGCACGCCGAGAGAGGACGGCTTCGACATCACGGTTGCAAGCGAGGTTATGGCGGTTTTGTGTCTTGCCGATTCGCTTGCGGATTTGAAAGAAAGACTTTCAAAGATCATCGTCGCGTATACCTACGACGACAAGCCCGTTACTTGTGCGGATTTGAAGGCGCAAGGCGCAATGGCGGCACTCCTGAAAGACGCATTGAAACCAAACCTCGTGCAGACGCTCGAAGGTACGCCCGCACTCGTTCACGGCGGACCGTTTGCCAACATCGCACACGGCTGCAACAGCGTGATTGCAACCAAAACGGCACTTTATCTATCCGATTACACTATCACAGAGGCTGGATTTGGCGCAGACCTCGGCGCAGAGAAGTTTTTTGACATCAAGTGCAGAAAGGCAAATCTCGTTCCCGACGCCGTTGTGGTCGTGGCAACCGTACGCGCGCTCAAAATGCACGGCGGTATGCAAAAACAAGACCTCGCAACCGAAAATATCGAGGCTCTCGAAAAGGGTATACCCAACCTTTTGCGCCACGTTTCAAACGTTAAAAACGTGTTCAAACTTCCGTGCGTGGTTGCGATAAATCGCTTCCCGACGGATACGGACAAAGAGATAGATTTCATCACTCGCAAGTGCGAGGAACTCGGCGTAAACGTGCGTTTGTCCACCGTTTGGGCGGACGGCTCGAAGGGCGGCGAAGCACTCGCAAAAGAGGTGGTGCGCCTTTGTAAAAAGGAAAAGGGCGAGTTTGAATTTGCATACGCCGACGAGGATTCCATAACCGAAAAAATAGAAAAAGTCGTGCGCAAAGTCTACGGCGGCGACGGAGTTTCGATTACGCCCGCCGCGCAAAAGCAAATCGCAAATCTCGAAAAGTTGGGATTCTCAAATTTGCCCGTGTGCATTGCAAAAACGCAATATAGTTTTTCCGACGACGCGACGTTGCTCGGCGCGCCGAGCGGATTTACGGTGACGGTCAAAAACGTAAAAGTCAGCGCGGGCGCGGGCTTTATCGTGGTGCTTACGGGCGAGATTATGACGATGCCGGGACTTCCCAAATCGCCTGCCGCCGAGCGTATCGACGTGACCGACGATGGCAAAATAATCGGCTTGTTCTGATTTGAACTACAACAAGAATTACCCTAAAACCGAAGTGCAGGCAAAAAGGTTTTCAATATATAAAGTAACGACAAAATAGAATCAAAAGAGTATATTCCTAATATGCTTTTGTATGAGAGTTATTCTTACAGGGGCATCGGGACGTATGGGCAGGCAGATGCTTGCCCTTTTTCAATCCGAGGGGGATATAGAGGTTATCGCCGTTGACAAAAACGTTTTGGACGGCGGCGAGTACGGTTGCATCGTCGCAAGATATTCGGATATTTTCGACGTGAAAGAAAGCGCGGACGCAATCGTCGATTTTTCCTTGCATACGGCAACGTGCGAAGTGATTGAATTTGCGGTGAAACGCAACATTCCGCTTGTGATTGCAACGACGGGGCATACGTCTTGCGAGCGCGGCTATATCGAAAAAGCGAGCGCGCAAATCCCCGTGTTTACGGCAAGCAATATGTCGATTGCAATCGCATATCTCAAACGCTTTTCGGCAAAACTTGCGCAGATTTTTCCCGACGCAGACATTGAAATCATCGAGGCGCACCACGCAAAAAAGATAGACTCGCCAAGCGGCACGGCACTTTCTATAGCAAAGCGTATAGTCAGAGAACGAGGATTCGGCAAAGTCGTCGTTGGCAGAGGAGTCGGCAGAGAAAAAGGGGAAGTGAACGTGCATTCTCTGCGTATAGGCGCATCGCTCGGCGAACACGAAGTGATTATCGACACGGCGGGCGAACGCATAGTTTTGCGGCACGAGGTTTTTTGCCGAAGCGTATACGCCGAAGGCGCGTTGAGGTCTTTGAGATTTATTATTGCACAAAGCAAAGGATTGTACGGGGTAGAGGATATTTTGCTACCGTAGGCAAAGCCTACGGTAGCAATGATATCGTTGCTTCCGCAACGGTGAAATACTCACTATGTTCGTATGAAATTCTCGCTTTGCGAGAATGAAATTGCACCGTAGGTGCAGTTGAGGAATATTCAAATTTTCCGCTTGCGTGCGAAGCACGCCGCATAAAAATAGTATCTTTTCTCAAAATAGGGGTGAGGTGAAATATGAAAATCTCTTACAACCCTATCATTTTGGCGGTGGGCGGAATATGCTTTATTGTTGCGTTGTTTGCGGTTTGCGGTTGCTTTGCCGTGCCGAGCGAGGTTGCGGAAGCAGGAATTTGCGACTTGCTGACCCCCGAAGTCGTAAAGTTTTATGAGGAAGAAATCGCAAAAGAGCAGATTTTGTCATCAAAGAGCGAGCAAAACATAAAAGCGATTGCACAAAGATTCGACATCGACGAGCAGAAGGCGAAATGCGCCATATTGATTTTCGATTTTTCAAAGCGTACGGGCGGCGGAATAACCTTTCCCGAAATCGTAAATATGAGCGAGTTTAAGATGCTCATTTTTGCAAAACAGCGCGGCGAAATCTACGGACAAACACTCTGCAAAGAGGACAAGGCAGAATTGAAACGAAAGGCTTCCGTTTTATTGGGAATCGGATTGTAAAAAACTTTGTAACGCTTGAAATGCGCGCGCCGAAATGATATACTGATTGTATCAAGCAGGAGGCGTGGTATGGACACTACTCAAAAACAGTTTTTGACCGCCAAGGCAAGACAACTTCGCGACGATGTCATCGAAACGATCGGCAGATTCGGTTCGGGACACATCGGCGGCGCGATGTCGGTTATGGATGCGCTGACGGTCATTTATTATGCAAAAGCAAACATTGACCCCAAAAATCCCAAGAAAGCGGATCGCGACAGGGTGATTATGTCAAAAGGTCACGCAGGCCCCGCAATGTACGCGGTGCTGGCGGATTTGGGATACTTCCCAAAAGAGTGGCTTCAAACCCTCAACAAAAACGGCACGAATCTTCCTTCTCACTGCGATATGAACAAGACCCCCGGCATAGATATGACGGCAGGCTCGCTCGGACAAGGCCTTTCTTGTGCGGTGGGTATGGCTCTTGCGGCAAAGATGGACAAAAATCCCGCCACGATTTACTGTTTTATAGGCGACGGCGAAAGTCAGGAAGGTCAAATTTGGGAAGCGAGCATGTTTGCAGGCTCGCAAAAACTCGACAATCTCATCGTGCTTTTGGACTACAACAAAATGCAACTCGACGGTCCGGTTGCCCAGATCAACGATCTCGCGCCCGTCGAGGATAAGTGGAAGTCCTTCGGCTTCTACGTTCAAAGCATAGACGGTCACGATATAGAGGCAATTTCAAATGCCATCGACAATGCGAAATCTCAACACGAAAGAGCAAATATGATTGTGCTTAACACCATAAAGGGCAAGGGTGCGTCTTTTGCTGAGGCGGCGGCAAACTGCCACAGTATGAGCATCTCCGAAGAGATGTGGAGAAAGGAAACAAAGAGGTATTGAGATATGACGGATGAAAGAGAAATGCGCCAAACGCTTGCGGGCGCGCTTGTCGAAAGAGCAAAAACAGACGACAGAATCGTCGTCATCGAAGCCGACCTTATGAGTTGCCACGCGACAAAGGTTTTCAAGCAAGAGTTTCCCGAAAGATTTGTAAACGTCGGCATTGCCGAGCAAAATATGATTGGCATTGCGGTCGGTATGTCCACGATGGGCAAGATCCCGTTTGCGTACAGTTTCGGACCGTTTGCCACTCGCAGATGTTACGACCAGATTTTTATTTCCGTTGCGTACGCTCGCCAAAACGTAAAAATCGTCGGCACTGACCCCGGTGTGCTTGCAGAGTACAACGGCGGTACGCATATGCCGTTTGAGGATATGGCTCTTATGAGAGCAATTCCGCATATGGTTTGCTTCGAGCCCGTCGACGCGACTATGCTCGAAAAAGCGGTGGATCAAATAGTCGATTATCAAGGCGCGGTCTATATTCGTTTGCAGCGAAAAAAAGCCGAAAAAGTGTTTGACGACACGTTGAATTTCGAACTCGGTAAGGCGATAAAAATCAAAGACGGCAAGGACGTGACGTTGATTGCAAGCGGCATTATGGTTGCAAGAGCAATCGAGGCGGCGGAACTTTTGAAAGATGAAGGCATAAGCGCAAGAGTGGTGAATATCCACACTTGGAAGCCTATCGACAAAGATGCGATAATCGAATGCGCAAAGGAAACCGGCGCAATCGTCACTTGCGAAAACCACAACGTTTGCAATGGTTTGGGCAGTGCGGTTGCCGAAGTCGTATGTCAAAACTCGCCGGTGCCTATGCGTTTGGTCGGCGTGAAAGACGAGTTCGGACAAGTGGGCAAGAACGCATATTTGAGCGAGCAATACCACATCACCACGCAAGATGTCGTGGAAGCGGCAAGAGAAGTCGTTAAGAACAAATTATCGTAATTATATCGAAAGAAACAAAACAAAAAAAACATCTAAAACATAACAAAAGCGACGGTTTATCCGTCGCTTTTGCATATATAAAACATTTATTTTGTTGATTTTTGTTTTTCGCGTGCGATTAATGAACAGAGAAAAGCAAGTCGCCGTAGGAAGGTACGGGCCAGTATTCTTTTGCGGTGAGCAATTCCATTTCGTCCACAACCTTGCGCAAATTCGCCATTGCAACAAGCACTTCGTCGTGATAGCAACGACCGCCACCGATGTTCTCGCCGAGAGAGTGCGCTTTTTGAAGCGCATCTTTGAGTTCCTTTACGCAAGCGGTTGCTTCTTTAAGGTGCGAGGCGAGATTGTTGCAAATGTCCTTCTCCTCGTCCGCTTCTATGCCGAGCGCAAGGCTTTCGTTTGCGGATTTTGCAACGTCGCCTTTATATTTGATGACAGACGGAATGATGTCCATAGTTGCCATATCGAGCATAGTCATCGCTTCGATGTTGAGCAGTTTGCAATAGTTTTGGATATATATGTCCTCTCTTGATTTGAGTTCCGCTTCGCTGAAAACGTGCATATGTTTGAACATATCGACGTTCTTTTGGCTCGTGATGTAGGGAAGCGCGTCTATCGTCGAGGGAAGATTGAGCAAGCCTCTGCGTTGGGCTTCCTTTGTCCATTCTTCCGAATAGTTGTTGCCGTTGAAAATGATTTTGCCATGTTCGGTCATCACTCGCTTGATGATGTCCGTGATGCCTTGATTGATGTCGGTTGTTCTTTCCAATTCATCGGCAAACAACTCTAATTGTTCCGCCATTATGGTGTTGAGAATGACGTTTACGCTCGCAATGGATTGCGACGAACCGGGCATACGGAATTCAAATTTGTTTCCCGTGAACGCAAATGGAGAAGTGCGGTTGCGATCGGACGAGTCCATAGAGAATTTGGGAAGAACATGTACGCCGATTTCAACTTCGCATTTTGCTCGCCTCGAATAAGTGCGGCCGTCTGCGATTGCTTGCATGATGCCGGTGAGTTCTTCGCCGAGGAACATACTCACGATTGCGGGCGGCGCTTCGTTTGCGCCGAGACGGTGGTCGTTGGACGCGGAAGCGACTGCGATGCGGAGTAAGTCTTGGTGACTGTCAACCGCTGCGATAACCGCTGCGAGAATGAGAAGGAATTGCGCATTGTCTTGCGGACTTTTGCCGGGGTCGAGAAGATTGCCCGAATCCGTCGAGATCGACCAGTTGTTGTGCTTGCCGCTTCCGTTTACGCCGTCAAATGGCTTTTCGTGGAGAAGACAAGTCATATTGTGCTTTGCCGCAACCTTTTTCATAATTTCCATCGTAAGTTGATTTTGGTCGGTTGCGACGTTGACCGTCGTGTATATAGGCGCAAATTCGTGTTGAGCGGGGGCAACTTCGTTGTGCTTGGTCTTTGCGAGAATGCCGAGTTTCCAAAGTTCCTCGTCAAGTTCTTTCATATATTTGACCACGCGAGGTTTGATTGCGCCGAAATAGTGGTCGGAAAGTTCCTGTCCTTTGGGCGGACGCGCGCCGAACAGGGTGCGCCCCGTGTAGAACAAATCCTTTCTTTTTTCGTACATAGCGGTGTCGATGAGAAAGTATTCTTGTTCGGGACCTACCGAAACGTTTATGCGCTCGGTCTTTTTCCCGAGAATTGAAAGAAGCCTCGTGCCTTGTCTGTTGATTGCCTCCATAGAACGCAAAAGCGGCGTTTTTTTGTCGAGAGCATCGCCGTTGTAGGAGCAGAACGCCGTCGGAATGCAGAGTATGCCGTCTTTTATGAATGCGTAGGAAGTCGGATCCCAAGCGGTGTAGCCTCTTGCCTCGAACGTAGAGCGCAATCCGCCGCTGGGGAAGGAACTTGCGTCCGGCTCGCCCTTTATCAACTCTTTGCCGCTAAGTTCCATAATAACACCGCCGTTTTTGGTGGGGGCGATGAAGGAATCGTGCTTTTCCGCGGTGATTCCCGTGAGGGGTTGGAACCAGTGAGTAAAGTGAGTCACGCCCTTTTCGACTGCCCAGTCTTTCATTTCATTGGCGACAATGTTTGCCGTTTCTCTTGAAAGGGGCAAATCGAGGGCGCAGCATCTTTTGAGTTCGCGATAGGTGTCTTTGGGCAATCTCTTGCTCATCACCCTGTCGTCAAAGACCATGCTCCCGTACAAATC
>CAVFCJ010000002.1:0-42017 GCA_963620965.1 bacterium | reverse complement strand
TAACATAATAATGCGCGCGTATTGCGAAAAGGGTATTTTCGTGGTACAATCAGGATAGAGTCAACAGATACATTCGAGGGTTTATGTCCGCAAAGAAGATGACAATCGTGCTTATATGTTGCTTGCTCGTCGTGCTCGGCACGGCGGTTTGTGCGTTGCTCGAATTGTATCCGCGCGATGTTTTGGTTGCTGAGGCAGAAAACGCTTCGATCGCGGCGACAGATGATGCGGCGTTGCCGTCGTTCGTCATAGCAACCGCCGACGGCGAAAACTGGATGTTGTCTTTGAACGGGCAAAACGTTGACGGCGCAGAGTGCCGAGGCGCGTTTATAGAGGCAAACAACCATAATTGCGTTGCGTTCAAAATGTACGAGGCAATAAAAACTTGGCTGCGCGATTCGGATGTGGAAGTTCCCGATACGGACGATTTTATCATTGCAAACTATTGCGATATATCCTTCAAACTTCCCGACATAGTTTCTTCGGTCGAGCAAAACACGGCAAAATACGGCTCGCAAGGCGTATTTTTTGGCGCAAGAGTTTTGCAAATAATATCTTCGCCGAGCGTTTTTTTTGAGTATAAAAAAGAGGGCGGCGAATGGCAAAGAGCATATGCCGACTACACGGCGGGCGGCTATTTGTTCGGCAGAGGCGTTGATGCGGGCGAATACCAAGTGCGCCTCGTCGCAACCGAGAAGATTAGGTACGAGGTCAACGAGCAACTCGTGCCGTTTGAATACGAATCCGTAAGATACGGACAAACATTTGCTTGCACCATAGAAAAAGCGGAAATTTCGGCACAAAAGCAACCGAAAAAGAATTTTGTGTACGGTGCAAGTTTGTCGGATATGGCAAACTCGCTCGAATCGACGGATTTTTGCGACGTGAAAGTAAAGGGCAGTTTCCTGCCGAGCGCAGAGCAAACGGACTTTGATTTTACAAGCGTCGCCGACCCGAAATCGACATATTTGGGC
This sequence comes from bacterium, assembly GCA_963620965.1. GTDB lineage: Bacteria > Bacillota > Clostridia > Christensenellales > CAG-917 > CAG-475. Next base: position 41,043 of record CAVFCJ010000002.1, on the reverse strand, counting down.
GTTAAAGACGGCGGCTATATCGTGTATTTCGATTTTATTCCCGAAAAAGGCAACTATATGCCGCTTGAAAAAATCGCTGTGCAAGTTGATGTCAGTCCTCGCACGCTTTACGTTCGCATACGCGACGCGTATTCGCTTGTGGGCGAAGCGTTTGCAATTCCAAAATTTCAAATCGTATCCGCGCTTGCCTGCGGCGACGCCGAAGAAGATCTCGGCGTAAGTTTCGAGTACGAAGCGGACAAGGATGTGCCGAGCACGATGTATCGCTCGTATATCGTATTTTCAAATCCGAATTACACGCCGGATTGCCATAGCCACGAAAGCCAATTTGCAAACTACGGCAGATATTTCGTGTACGCAAAGCAAGTGGAAGTCGTCCTCAACGACGGGCAAATTTTCTATGTGTTTTTCGGAAGCGGCCTTATGGACGTAACCGTAAAAGCGAGCAGAATAGAGGTTGAAAACAAGTACGGCAGACCCATATATGCCGCATACAAATTCGAGTTTGTGGACGGCGACGGAAACGACGTTACGCCTGAAGAAGCTTTTTCGATAACATGGAAAAACGCGCCCGAAACAGTCGAATATTTTGCGATTTACGGCAAGGACGAGATTTTCGATATAAGCGAGAAAAGTGCGGTTTTGTCAAAGCAATATAGCGTCATTTGCTTTATAGAGGGCAGCAGTGAGACAATGCCGTTTGCACCTGCAAACATCGCGCTCATTGCAATCTGCGGCGTGCTTGCGTTGACCGTCGTCGCTCTTTGCGTGGCGTGGAAAAAGCAAAAGAGGTATTTGGTATGACGTACGGTTTGATGTGTGCAGCGTTCAATCTTCAAAACTTCTTCTTTGCGTTTTTGCTTGCGCTTACGGGTATGCTTTTTGTTGTCGTAACCGTTATGTCGCTTATGCTTTACACGAGACACAAAGCGGACATCAAACGACTCGAAAAGTACGTTTATGTAAGGGAAACGCAGACAAAAACGTCCGATTGTGCAAATAACGCCGAAAATAAGGCAATCAAAAGCACCACAAAAAATGCTGATAAAAACGTGCAGAGGAAACTTCGCCACGGCAAAAAGAACAAGCAGAACGCGGCAAAGAACGAGGGTGAAAAATGAGGGACAGAATAAAAAAATCAATTCTTCTTATCGCAATCGGCATTGTCGTTAATATTGTGCTTGCGGCGATAAAGATGTATGTCGGTCTTGCCTCGAACAGCCTTTGTATTATGCTTGACGCAATGAACAGTTTTCTTGATACGCTCACCTGTATAGTCACCCTCATCGTTTTTATCGTTCTTTTTTTGCCGAAGGGCGAAAATGCGCCGTACGGTTACGGCAGGGGGGAATACCTTGCAGGTTTTATTGTGGCGGTCGTATCGGTCGTTATGGGCGGGTTGTTCTTCGTGCGCTCGCTCAATCGTATGGCTATGCCCGAACCCGTCTACTACGGCTGGCAAAGCATCGTGCTTATCAGTGTTTGCCTGCCCATAAAACTCGGCATCGGTCTTGCATATATGTTCGCAAACAAAAAGATTCGCTCGCAAGCGGTGCGTGCGCTTATGCTCGACAGTTTTCTCGATATGGGCATAACCGCAACAAGCCTCGTCGCATTTGCGATTACGGCAAGAGTCGATTATGCGGTGGACGCAATCGTCGGCATCGCGATGAGTGTCGTGATTATCGCCGTCGGCATAAAAATGGTTGTTGAAAACGTGCGAGCGATCGTCGTGGGCGACGGCGCAAAAGACGAGATTGCGGCAATCGAGGACGCGTGCAAATCCCAAAACGCAACCCTCGTCAAAACCGAACTTCACGATTACGGTTACGGCGCAAAGGTGGGCAACGCGTTTGTCAACGCAAGCGAGAACACGAATTTTGCGGCTATGAGCACTGAGGTTAAGGAAAAAACCAATGCAATCGTCACGTTTGTCGACATATTCGCAAACAGCGAGAACCAAAACGGCAATCGAAACGACGGCAAAAGTGGTAACCGTTTCGATAATCAAGACACGAATAAAAACGAAAATGCGGACGGAGAAGGGGAAATTACCGCCGAAAACGAGTGCGAATTTGAGCAATCTTCTATTGAAAATGACGAAAAATAATATATAATACTTATATAGTGCAGCAAACAAGGAGGGATTTATGAGCGACGAAATCAAAAACGCGGATATTCCGCAAGAGGAATCGCAACAAGACATAAACGGTCTTGAAGAAAACGACGAAAACGATGGTATACTCAAAGACTTTGATGGTAAAAAGGTAAAGAAGGGCAAGAAAGAGAAAAAACAACTCACGCCCGAACAAAAGAAAAGAAAAACCGCGAAAGCCTTGATTATCACGGGCTGCGTGGTGCTTGCAATCGTCATTTTTTTCAGCGGTTGCGCAATTGCCTCGGCCGTCAATACCAACGCGCACCTTTCGCTTGCTTCGAGTTTTGAAAAGGTCGAATACACCGAGCATGCGCAACTTGTGCCGACTTTTGACGACGATCTTGGATATTGGACGTTTGAAAAAGAGGCGGACAGAGATTTCAAAGTGTTGCAATTCACCGACGTACATATCGGTGGCGGTGCGTTTTCCGGCACGAAAGACAACTGGGCTATGAGTGCGGTTGCAACGATGATTCGTCAATCTCAACCCGACCTTGTGGTCGTGACGGGCGATATTGCGTATCCCGTTCCCTTCCAAGCAGGCACGTTCAACAACCTCAACGCAACCAAAATCTTTGCGACGATGATGGAAAAACTCGGCGTGTACTGGACGTTTGCGTTCGGCAACCACGACACCGAGATGTACAGCCTTTACGGACGCGACCAGATCTGCGACTACTATGCGAACGCAGGTTTCAAATATTGCCTTTTCAGAGCAGGCTTCTGTGACGAGAAAGACGAGATAAGCAAAACTTCTAGAGGCTTCGGCAACGACGTCATCGTCGTCAAGAATCCGAGCGGCTCCGTAAGTCCCATCAACCAAGCACTCGTCACATTCGACAGCCACAGTTACACCGACGGCGACTATTTCGGTATGGCGTGGAAGTACGACAACATCCATCAATGCCAAATCGACTGGTACGCAACCGAGATGGACAAACTCAAAGCCGCAAACAACAACGTTGAAGTCAACAACCTCGTGTTCTTCCACATTCCGCTCGCTGAGTACCGCGACGCTTGGGCAAACGTCATCGAATCGGGCAAATCCAAAGATGAATTGACTCGCGGCACGATTCTCGCTTCCGCTAAAGGCACAACCGAGTTTATTTACGGAACTATGGGCGAATCCGACAAGAAGAAGAACGGCGTTCGCACCTACGGCGTATTCTGCGGAAGCAGCACCGACACGCTTTTTGAAACGGGTCTTACGCACGGTATGCAAGGCGTTTTCTGCGGACACGACCACTACAACAACTTTTCCGTAAACTATACGCCGGCCGGCGCGTCCCGCTCTATTCGCCTCACCTACGGTATGTCCATCGACTATCTCGCCTATGCCGGCATCTACAAAGAAAAGTCTCAACGCGGCACGACCGTCATCGCTCTCAAATCGGACAGCACATTCGAGTGCGAAGCGAAGAATTATTATGCGGACTTTACGGGGGCTAACGACTACGTCGCCAACCATTAAAACCGCGCTATTGAGCGAATAACTGTGTCAGAGGCATCCGCTTGTCAACTCATTTACGCTATGTAAATTAGGGTTGCCATTCGGATGTCTCTTTCTTGTTCTTCATCTCAATATCGCGGTTTTAATAATTATTAAGGATGTACTTATAAACGGAATGTGCAATTTAGCAGACGGAACACGAGCCGCAGGGCGGCGAGAAAAGGGAGCGCCGAGCTTGACGGACAGTACAAGCGACTGCGCCGTTTGGGTGCGTAGCTGGCGCACAAAGCGCAGTGGCACGGCTTTCAGCCGATTTGTATTGCCAACAGCCCGTCTGCCGTTCGTTGCGTGCAACGAACTAGCGATTGCTACGAAGTCAATCGCGTCAGTGTTGCCCCACGCGGAGCGGACGCCGTGGGTTCCCTCAAAGAATGCAGAGGGGGAACGGCGGTAGGGGAAACACGTGAGGAAGGGGGAAGTTTTAATTTTTGATTGTTTTTCAGATTTCTTTCAGCAGTATATCGCCCGATTTCAAGTTCAACGGGCAAGCAAAAGAATAAGAGTGTTGGACGAGTTTTGCGTCGTCGGTGAGGAGTTTGTCTTGCGTGTGCGTGATTGCGCCAAGAGTAAACGACTTGCCGTTGTTTTGGTCGGGGGATAAGACGAAAAGCATTTCACCCGATTTGAAGCGATTTCGCATTTCAACCGTAACTATGCCGTTTTCGACGTTCTGCACGATGGCGGTGAAGATATATTTTTCAGGGGATTGTCCCTCGTCAAGGCATACGGTGTCGAGGTTGTCGCCCTCGAAGTATGCGTCTGTGTAGGTGCGGTGAGCGACGGTTTCGAGGTCGGCGTTGTATTTTGCCGTATTTTCGATTTTACCCGTTTGCAAATATTCGTCGATTGCGTGGCGATATGCGTTTGCGACGGTCGCGACGTAAAACTCGCTTTTCATTCTGCCTTCCACTTTCAGCGACACGATTCCGCATTTTGCAAGAGAGGGAATATGTTCGAGCAATCTTAAGTCGCGACTGTTCATAAAATATGTTCCTCTTTCATCTTGCTCTATGTCGAGCGGCTTTGAGTCGTGGCGTTCGGTTTCGGTTATGCGATAACCCCATCTGCATGGCTGAATACATGCGCCTCTGTTTGCGCTACGTCCCGAAAAGTACGTGGACAACAGGCAGCGACCGCTGTAAGACATACACATTGCGCCGTGAACGAACGCTTCGAGTTCCATATCCGGCACTGCCTCGTGAATTTGCTTTATTTCTTCAAGTCCGAGTTCTCTTGCAAGCACCACTCGCTTTACGCCCATACTTTGCCAGAATTTGACGGCGAGCAGATTGGTGGTGTTTGCCTGCGTGGACAAATGAGTCGTCAGCGACGGAGCGACCTCTTTACACAGCGCGACAAGCCCCACATCGCTTATAAGCACCGCGTCAACGTTTGCGGATTGCAAAAACGCGAAGTATTCTTTGAGAGATTTAAGGTCTGCGTTTCTTGCGAATATGTTTGCCGTGACGTACACTTTTTTGTTGAGAGCGTGCGCAAATTTCACGCCCTCGGCGATTTCCTCGTTTGAAAAATTGTCCGCAAAAGCGCGCAACGAAAACGATTTTCCGCCTATATATACGGCATCTGCGCCGAAGTGGAAAGCGGTTTTAAGTTTTTTGAGATTGCCCGCCGGCATTAGAAGTTCAAGCATAACGTTTCCTTTTCTATATCGCTCAAAGCATGGATGAGTTGATGTGCGGCATTTTGCGAAAATATGCAAATAAAAGCCTTTATCAACACAAATCGGCATTAAAAAATGCCGATTCGGTGAATTGCGTATTGATTTTGCTTAGTCTGTGATGATGGGGATTTTTGCAAGATACACGATGTCGTCGCGCTCTGCCGCATCGCCTTCTGCAAGCACAAACGCTTTTTTGTAGATGATTCCGCCTGCAAGATTGACGATTTGTTCGAGCCCTTTGAGGCTTCCGCCGGTGGATACGACGTCGTCAACGATCGCGACCTTTTTGCCTTTGATGAGCTCCGCGTCGTGTTTTGACAAATAGAGCGTTTGCTCGTTGCCCGTCGTGATGGATTTCACGCTCGTTTGTATGCCGTCTTGCATATAGAGTTTTTTGGATTTTCTGCAAACGGCGTAATATCTTTGCCCGAGTTCGCGCGCGATGACATGGCTGAGTTGCAAGCCTTTGGATTCCGCAGTGATGACTATGTCGCAACCCGTGAGAAGTTTTGCAAGTTCTTTTCCGCAATGCTCCGTCATTGCCGCGTCGCCGTGAAGATTGAAGAAGCAAATGCTTATTCCGTTGGGAAGCGGAAGCACGGGAAGGTCGGCTTTGAAGCCCTTGATGTCAACTGTATAGATTCTGTCCATTGTATCCCCCCTAAGAGGCAAATTGTATTTGTTGTTCGCAACCCGTATATTATAAGATATGCGCGCGCGTTTTTCAAGGCAAAAAGCGATTTTCTTTCAGTCCTTTTTTTCTTGCTCGTTGGCGTTTGCGCTGTTGTAGGCGGTGAGTTTCACTTTGTTTTCGTCCTTGTCGAGCACGTACGTGTTGTCGAGTTGTGCGCGAAGATTGCCAACTACGCTTTGAACGTATTCTTTGCGAAGTTTTGCCTGTTCCTCTTTTTCTTCGTCGGTAAGCCCGACGGTTTTTGATTTCTTTGCAAGTTCGTTTATTCTTTGAATGTCAATCATATCTGCACCTCTTGGTCGGTATGCCAGTCTATCGGCGTTTCGCCGTGTTTTTTGAGAAAATCGTTGCATTTTGAGAAGTGTCTGCACCCGAAAAAGCCTGCGTATGCCGACAGCGGCGAGGGGTGCGGACATTCGAGAATCAGATGTTGCGGATTGGTTATCAACGCCTTTTTCGAGCGTGCGTTTCCGCCCCAAAGCATAAATACGATAGGCTCTTTTCTTGCGTTGAGTTTCTTGATTATGCTGTCCGTCAGCACTTCCCAGCCTTGTCCTCTGTGCGAGTTGGGTTGACCCTCGCACACCGTAAGCACGGTGTTGAGCAAAAGCACGCCTTGCTTTGCCCAGTTCACGAGATACGGCGACGTGTTCTTTACGCCGACGTCCGTTTCGATTTCCTTGAATATATTGACAAGCGAGGGCGGTGCGGGCACGTTCGGCTTCACCGAGAAGCACATACCGTGCGCCTGTCCCGCGCCGTGATATGGGTCTTGCCCCAAAATCACGACCTTGACCTTTTCGTACGGTGTGTATTTGAGCGCATTGAAAATGTCGTGCATATCCGGATATATCACGCGCGTGCGGTATTCCGTCGCAAGAAAGTTGCGCAAATTCCGATAATTTTCGCTTTCAAAATCTCCTTTGAGAACGTCGTCCCAACTGTTTCCTATGTGTACCATATCCATATTATACCACAATTTTTTGCGCTTGCAAGGTATACAAGTCAATGAATTTTGCCATACTACCATTAGTCCGTAAGGATAAACAAAAATTAAGGCTCAAAGCCTAAAAAGGAGAAATTTTATGGCAAAATCCGAAAACAAACAATCCAAACGCAGCGGCGCATGCCATTGCGACGAACCGAAAACGAGCAAAACAACGAAATCTCGCGCTAAAAACAGCGGAAAAGAGATGGCCGATTGCAAGTAAAAAACCGCGCTAAATAGCGCCTAACTTTGTTAGCACCCCTTGACTGTCAACTCATTTACGGATAGTAAATTAGGGTTGCCAGTCAAGGGGCGCTTCCTTGTTATGCATCTAAATATCGAAGTTTTTAACCGCATGAAAAAATATATTTGCATCATATAAAATTTTTGCGAATGAAAAAAGAGGCATTTGTGCGACGGATTGTCGGTCAAATGTCTCTTTTTGATTAGCGATTTTTTGAATTATTCCTCTTTGTCGGACATCGAGTCGATTTCGGCGGTGGATTGTCGCTCGCCGATTTTCATATCTTCGAGGGCATAGGTGCGCATGTCGAAACTGCCGTCTTTGAGCATAACCTTTACGCGGGCGGTTTGCTTTATCAAATCGTTTGATTCAACCGTGCCTTCGCCGTCCGGCGTTTTGACCTTGCTGCCCACTTTGGGCATAAGTTTGTACGTTTCGGTGTAATACGCGTTTTCGTATTTGAGACAGCACATCAATCTTCCGCACACGCCGCTTATCTTTTGCGGATTGAGGCTCAATCCTTGCACTTTTGCCATCTTTATGGACACTTTTTCAAAGTCGGGAAGGTGGGTGGTGCAGCAGCAGGGACGGCCACAGGGCGCAAGTGCGCCGCGCATTTTGGTGTCGTCGCGCTCGTATATCTGACGAAGTTCGATGCGAACTTTGAATATAGACGCAAGCACGCGCACGAGTTCTCTGAAATCCACTCTACCCTCGGCGGTGAAGTAGAATATGAGTTTTGAGCGGTCGAAAGTGTATTCGGCATCCACGAGTTTCATATTCAAGTTCATTTCCGCCACTTTGTCGCGAATGACTTTGAGGGCGTGTTCCTTGTCCTGGTTGTTTTTTTCAAGGCGGTTCAAATCCTCTTCCGTCGCTTTGCGGATGACGGGTTTGAGCGGTTGCACGATTTCGCGCTCGTCCACTTCCTTGTTTGCGATGGCGCAGGTTGCGTATTCGGGCCCGCGTGATGTTTCGACGATAATGCCGTCGTTCTCCTCAAAGGTCAAGCCCTTCGGGTCGAAATAGTACACCTTGTTGGTGTTTTTGAATTTTATGCCTACGATTATTGCCATTTATGTTTTGCCTCCAACATTGAAAAGAGCAGGTCGTCTACGGTTGCCGTGACGTTGACGTTGAGCGAGAGTTTGCGTCTTGCGACGTTTATCTTGAAAAGGATTTCCGCAAGGGCGCGCTCCGAGTAACGTCCGCTCAAATTTATTATGTCCGATGATAAGTGTTTGGACAACATCAGATTTTGATTTTGTTTGCATACGAGCATATCGCGAAGGATGATGCTCAAAACGTCCAAAAGTCCGCTAAGATCCGACTCGCTCGTAACGATTCCGTCCACTCTTACGACATCCGAACTGCGCGCGAGGTTGGTGAGGACGTAAATCGCGCACTTATAAAGGTCTGCGTACTTTGGCGAAAGAGCAATCTTGCGCGCTTTGCCGAGTTGACCTTCGCTGCACGCCGCCGCTATGGCGCAAGTGCCTTCGTCTATGCCGAGCGAGATAAGCGCATTGTACACGACATCCTCGTCGAACACGTCCATAGCAATCCCTCTCGCACGCGATTTTATGGTGTCGAGGACGCTCGCCTCGTTTGCTACGCCAAGAAAAATAGTAACGTCTTTGGGCGGTTCTTCGAGTGTTTTGAGAAGTTTGTTTTGCGCCTGCGCGTTCATTTGATCCGCACGGTGTATGAAGTAGATTTTGCGATCCGAAAGCGGTTTGACGGACACGGTGTCGAGCATTTGCTCGATGTCGTCAACCTTGATTTTGTCTTTGGTGGGGAAGACGTGATATATGTCGGGGTGGTTGTTGTGAATCACCTTTCTGCACTCGGGGCATTGAAGGCAGGCGTTGCCGTTTTGACAATAAACGCTTGCCGCTACGAGTGTGAAAAATTCGTCGACGATTTCGTCGTCGGGGGATACGACCATATACGCGTGCCCGAGTCCCGAAGAAAAATCGTTGTGTATGAGTCCGTACGCACGCGAGGCGCGCAAGACTTTTTCAAAGGTGATTTCACTCACTTGATTGCACCTCTTTCTCTAAGTGCCGCTATAATCTTTTGCGACGTTACATTTTTGTCGAAATCGGGTTTTATACGCACAAAACGTGGGTTTGAACCCGCCATTTCTGCATTATAGCCTGCGTAAACTCTATCGTGGAATTCCGCCGATTCGAGTTCCAATCTGTCGTCGGTTATGCGGAAAGTGCGCCACGCTTCGCTCGGCTTCAAGTCGAGGAAAATCGTTACGTCGGGCAAGAGTCCGTCTATTGCCGAAGCGTTGATTTTCTTTATGAGTTCCGCGCCCAAACCGCGAGCATAACCCTGATACGCAATGGAACTGTCCACGTATCTGTCGCACACAACGAGTTCGCCTCTTTCGAGCGCAGGCTTTATGACTTCGCGCACGAGTTGCGCTCTCGACGAGGCGTAAAGATACGCTTCGGTGATGCCCGTCATCTCGTCGTTTTCGGGGTTGAGAATGACCTTGCGGATTTGCTCGCTTATATGGGTGCTGCCCGGCTCACGCACATACACGGCGTGCTGGTTTGTGGATTCGAGATATTCTTTGAGAAGTTTGAGTTGCGTGGATTTGCCCACGCCTTCGCAACCTTCGAATGATACGAACATAATGTCCCTCGTTTTTTGTTGATTGGATTATTATATCACGATTGATTCGTTATGTCCAACGTTGCTCTCAATCCTCGTTTATCAATTTTCGCCGCGAAGAATATAGTAGTCCTTTTCCGCTTTGATTTCGTTGAGCGAACGATTGTCGTTGCCGTTTGTGTTGAATGAGGAAAGGTGGGGCGTTATACAATTTGCAAGCGATGTGTTTACAACGTAGTTGCTTGAATTGTGCATTGCCCAAATTCTTGCAATTTCTTCCTTGCTCATCGTCTTATAGTTTGCCTGCTCGTTCATTCCCTCGACTGCGCCGTCGTAGTTGAAAAGTCCCCACGAGGAATGCTCGGCGGCGTGCTTGAAGTTCCAAGTGGTGAAGTTCCAGCCCAGTCCGCAATAGAGTTCCATAACTCCGCTCCACGCTTGCTCTTCCGTTTGCGAAGATTCTTTTCCCGTTGCTTTCACTTTGTCCTCGTGCGAGTCGGGCCATACATTGAATTCGCCGATAAGCACAGGCACGTTGTACTTTTGAGTTGCGAGGTTGTTTGCCGTGATTTGAAAGCCGTAATATGCCGCGTTGGCAGTGCCCGAACTCGCCCAGTTGTAGTGGTGATATTGATAAATCACGTTTTCCCATCCGTATTTGCTCGGATTGGGAAGATTGCCGAAATTCCAGCATGCTTCCATGCAGATTATATGGTTGTTGTCAACCTCGCGAATCGCCTTGTAGAGTTCGTCGAAATACTCGTGGGTTCTTGACGTGGTGGTTTGGTCGCCGTTCTTTTTTATGCCGGGTTCGTTCATAAGGTCGTACACGGCAACTGTCGGGTTGTTTTTGTAGCGATTTGCAATCGCAACCCAAATTTCTTTCGTTTTTGCGCGGCAAATCTCGCCTGTTTCGTCCTCGCCCCAAAGTCTGCCGCCGTCGGGGTACGCGATGTCGCCCGTATGGTCGTTGCCGCTTTGCGAGCCGACCGCGCCGTGCATATCGAGGATGGCGTAAAGCGAATACTTTTTGCACATTTCGATTGCCCAATCAAGTCGCGCGAATTTGCTTTCGTCAACGGCGAGTTCGGCATACGACGTGCGCTCGTAGTTGTCGCCGACTTTCTTTATCGGATTTGTGAGATTCATATAGGTGAAGGGAATACGCACGCAGTTCATGCCGAGGTCTTTGATACGCTTGAAGTCGAGTTCGGTGACCCAGTTGTCCTCGTAAACGTCGAGTAATTCGTTCATGCCGTCCTCTCCGAATCTGTTTGCGAGTTCGAGCATCATATCTATCTGACCGTATGTTTTGCCGATGTCCGTAGGCACGAGCCAACTCTCTTGCACGAGCCAGCCGCCGAGATTCGTGCCGTAAAGCCCGATTGCTTTGCCGTTTTCGTCAATAATCTTTGCGCCGTCCGTCTTTACGAACGTTACGCTCTCGCCTTTGTCGTTGCAAGCGACGAGCGCGAACAACGCCGTGATAATCGAGACTATAAGCAATGTCGAAATAATACATTTTTTCATAATTTTCCCTCTATATGATTGTGTCATATCGATTATAACAATTTTTCAAACCCTATTCAATAGGCAAACACCGCAAAACTTTCAAAAATGCGAATATTGCGCATATCGCCGAGATTTCGAGCATCATATACGGTGTAAGAGCGGTTTGAGTTTGCGCTCGCGCTTGACAATGTTTTGTAATAGTATTAAACTAAATATTATTATTTTTTGTAGAGGTAACTCGCGCTTATGGATTATAAGCAAATAGAAAGCAAGTGGCAAAAGATTTGGGCGGACACCGGACTTTACAAGTTCGACCGCTCAAGAGTTGACAAAAAGTATTATTGTCTCGAGATGTTTTCCTATCCCTCGGGAGCGAAACTTCACGCCGGGCACTGGTACAACTACGGACCTGCCGACACTTTCGCACGTTTTAAGCGTATGCAAGGCTACGAAGTTTTTCAGCCGATGGGATTCGACGCTTTCGGATTGCCTGCCGAAAACTACGCCATAAAGACGGGCATTCACCCCGAGGAAAGCACTCTTAAAAACATCGCCACGATGGAAGGACAACTCAAGCGTATCGGCGCAATGTACGATTGGGATTACGAGATTAAAACTTGTATGCCCGACTACTACAAGTGGACGCAATGGATGTTCCTTCAACTCTACAAAAAAGGACTTGCCTACCGTAAGGAAGCGCCCGTAAACTGGTGCCCGTCCTGCAACACCGTGCTTGCCAACGAGCAGGCGCAAGGCGGCGTTTGCGAAAGATGCGGAAGTCAGGTCACGCACAAGAATCTCAATCAATGGTTCTTCAAAATCACCGCATATGCAGATGAATTGCTCGATTGCATTGACAAACTCGACTGGCCCGAAAAGACCAAACTTATGCAAAAGAACTGGATCGGAAGAAGTTACGGCGGCGAAGTCGAATTCCAAGTTAAAGACAGTGATGTAAAATTCAAGGTGTTTACAACAAGAGCCGACACGATATTCGGCGTAACCTACGTCGTTCTTGCACCCGAAAGTCCGCTTGTGGATTTGGTGGTGACAAACGAACAAAAGGCGGCGGTCGAGGAATATAAGGAAAAGAGTGCGAAAGCCACCGAAATCGACCGTATGTCCTCCACAAGAGAGAAGACGGGCGTGCCGACAGGCGCATATGCAATAAATCCCGTCAACGGCGAAGCCGTGCCTATTTTGGTTGCGGACTACGTTATCGCAAGTTACGGCACGGGCGCGGTTATGGGCGTTGCCGCTCACGACGAGCGCGACTTCGTGTTTGCTCAAAAACTCGGACTTCCGATAAAGAGAGTCATCAAGAGCAAGGACGGTTCAAACGACGACCTTCCGTTCTGCGAATACGGCGTGCTTTGCAACAGCGGCGAATTCGACGGTATGACAAGCGAAGAAGGCAAACTCGCAATCCTCAAAAAACTCGAAAAAGAAGGCAAGGGCGGTCTTAAAACCAACTATCGTTTGCGCGACTGGCTCGTAAGCCGTCAACGCTACTGGGGCGCACCTATCCCCATCATCCACTGCGACCACTGCGGCGACGTTCCCGTTCACGAAAAAGATTTGCCCGTGCGTCTTCCGCTGGGCGTAAACTTTACGCCCGACGGCGAATCGCCTCTCAAAAAGTGCGACGAATTTATCAACACCGTATGCCCCGTTTGCGGACGTCCCGCAAAGCGCGACGCGGACACTCTCGACACGTTTGTCTGTTCGAGTTGGTATTATCTCAGATACGCCGACCCCAAGAACGAGGACAAGCCTTTCGACACCGAATGGATAAACAAAATGCTTCCCGTGGACAAATACATCGGCGGTGCGGAACACGCCTGCATGCACCTTTTGTACGCGCGTTTCTTCACCAAAGCGTTGAGAGATATGGGCTATCTCAATTTTGACGAACCCTTCCTTTCCCTCGTTCACCAAGGCACCATATTGGGCCCCGACGGCAACAAGATGTCCAAATCAAAGGGCAACGTCGTCTCGCCCGACGACTCGATCGCAAAGTACGGCGCGGACATTTTCAGAGTGTATCTTATGTTCGGCTTCAACTATGTCGAGGGCGGTCCGTGGAACGACAACGGTCTCGAATCCATCAGCCGTTTCTTCGACAGAGTGGAGCGCATCGTCAAAAAGTGCTACGAAGTCAACTTCGACAACGCGCCTCTTTCGAAAGCCGAAAAGGAACTCAACCGCGTGTGCCACAACACGATAAAGTGCGTCACCAACGACCTCGGCGTATTCTCGTTCAACACGGCGGTTGCAAGGCTTATGGAATTTGTCAACGCGATGTACAACTATGAAGCGAACGTGGCAAAAAAGAACGTAATCTACAAGGATTGCGCAAAAGACCTCGTGCTTTTGCTCGCTCCGTTTGCTCCGCATTTCTGCGAGGAACTTTGGGAAATGCTCGGACAAAAGTACAGCGTTTTCAATCAATCCTATCCGACGTTCGACCCTGCCGCAATGGTGCTGGATGAAGTTGAACTCGCCGTTCAAATCAACTCGAAGATGAGAGCAAAGGTCACCGTTCCGTCGTCGGCAAGCAAGGATGAAATCGAAAAGGCGGCGCTCGAAGCCGTCAAAGACCAACTTTCGGGCGCACCCAAAAAGATTATCGTCGTGCCGAACAGGCTTGTGAACATAATCGCATAACAAAGGCTTTAACGCGCATATTTGAAACGTAAACGCGCGTTTTGCAAATAAAATCATAAAAAGACAATATCGACATTAGAGGAAAAACACTATGTTGGATCTGGCAAGAATCAGAAACAATCCGCAAGAGGTGGTTGACGCCCTTGCAAAGAAAGGTTACGCTGCGGACTTTTCTCAAATCATCGAATGGGATGACGAAAGAAAGGCGACCATAACCCGAATCGAACAACTCAAAGCACAAAAAAACAAGGTTTCGGCGCAAATCCCCGTTCTCAAAAAAGCGGGTCAACCCGTCGAGGCGATATTTGACGAAATGAGAAAACTCGGCGACGAAATCGCAGATGGCGACGCAAAGATAAACGACCTCGTTGCAAAGGTCAACGACGCTCTTGCCTGCATGCCCAACATCCCCGATCCCGATCTTCTTCCCGGAGAAAAGGAAAACAACAAGGTCATTAAAATCGTCGGCGAACAACCCAAATTCGATTTTCCGCTCAAAAACCACGTCGACATCTGCACGGATTTGGGCTTGATCGACTATGAAAGAGGCGTAAAACTTTCGGGCAACGGTTTCTGGATTTACAGAGGCGTGGGCGCAAGGCTCGAATGGGCTTTGCTCAACTACTTCATCGATGAGCATCTCAAAGACGGTTACGAGTTTATTCTTCCTCCTTATCAACTCGGCTACAACTGCGGCTTCGGCGCAGGTCAATTCCCCAAATTCAGCGACGAGGTGTATTGGCTCGACTGCGACGAGGACAGAAAGCGCAACCGCTTTATGCTTCCCACCGCAGAAACCGCGCTTGTAAATATGTATGCGGGCGAAATCATCGACGAAAGCAAGTTGCCTATGAAGTTCTTCGCATACTCGCCTTGTTTTAGAAAAGAGGCGGGCAGTGCGAGAGCGGAAGAGAGAGGTATGATAAGAGGTCACCAATTCAACAAAATCGAAATGGTGCAATACGCTCACCCCGACCACAGCAAAGAGGCTTTTGAGGAACTCGTCGAAAAGGCTTCGAGACTCGTCGAGCAACTCGGCTTGCATTTCAGAGTCAGCAAACTTGCGGCAGGGGATTGCTCTGCTTCCATGGCGAGAACTTACGACGTCGAACTTTGGATTCCGTCTATGGGCATTTACAAGGAATGTTCTTCCGTTTCCAACGCAAACGACTATCAGGCACGCCGCAACAATACTCGTTTCCGCGACAGCGAAACGGGCAAACCGCGCTTCGTGCATACCCTTAACGGAAGCGGTCTTGCAACGTCGAGACTTATCCCCGCAATCGTCGAGCAATTCCAAAACGCAGACGGCAGCGTAACTATTCCCGAAGTGCTTCGCAAGTATATGGGCGGAATGGAAAAAATAACCAAATAATCACGGTTTTTCGGGCAGAGTGCAATTGCGCTTTGCCTTTTAACAACAAAAAGTAACAAAAAAGGAAAAGAAAATTATGAGAGACGAACTCAAAAAGTACGGCGATGAAGCCTATGAAATGGTCGAATACGCCGCAAACGAGATAGGCCCGCGCCTTCCCGGCTCGAACAACGAGAAGAAGTACCACGAGTATATGTCGGACAAACTCAAAGAAATCGGACTAAACCCCGTCACCGAGAGTTTTGTCTTTGCGCCCCACGCGTCCATAGGCGGTCTGCCTTACGCAGGTTGGGCAGGCATAATCGGTTGTATTATCACTGTCATTGCGACAATGCTTGCTCATATCTCGACATATGCCGGTCTTGCAACCCACTTCGTATGCACGATGTATATGGCGTTCACTTGGATTTGGCTCGTTGTCAGCGTGTTCAAGTACAACACATGCTTCGACTGGTGCTTCAAGCACAAAGTGTCGCACAACACTTATGCGGAACTTCTTCCCGAAGACGGAAAATACGATTATACGATCTTCCTTTCGGGTCACACCGACACCAGTTGGACGCTCAAACTCAGCGCATCACAGCACAAGCTCGGCTTTGTCGGCGTCGTGCTTCGCTTGGGACTCGGCGCGATTGCGGTCGGCGTCGTGACGATATTAAGCGCAGCCGCACTCATTCTCATTATGATTTTGCAATATGGCTCTGTGGATTCTTTGGGCGTTGAAACGTTTAGGAACGTCGCAAAAGCATATGACATCCTCTCGCAAATCATTTTGTATTCGTCGCCCGTCGTCATCGTATGTGCGTTCTTGCTCACGATGTACAACGAAAAGACGGAAGCAATCGCTTCTCCTGGCGCAATGGACAACGCAACCGGCGTTTCAATTGCGTATCAAGTAGTGAAGTATTACAAGGAAAATCCCGACAAAATGCCAAAAAATTGCCGTATCGTTGACTGCAACATCGGTGCGGAAGAATCAGGTCTTCGCGGCTCCATTGCTTTCACCCGCAAACACAAAGACGACGGTATGCTCGACAATGCCTACCACATCAACATTGACTCCATTGCCGACGCAGATCATTTTGAAGTCATTCACGGCGACAGCTGGCTTTGCCCCCATTTCGACAAGGATTTGGAACGTATGTTCAAAGAGTCAATGAGAGAAGCGGGCATCCAAAAACCCGGCGACATCGCAAACCCCGTCGGCGGTTGCGACTCCACGCCTTTCCAAAAAGCGGGCGTAAAATCCATCACTTTCGCTGCACAAAATCCCGTCATGAGCGATTATTATCACACCTATCGCGACGTACCCGAACGTTTCTCGCCAGACACGGTGGGATTGGGGTTGGACGTGGTGTTGCGCGTCATTTCCAAAATCGACGAAAGCCGTGCCAAATAGCGAATTACTTTGTCAGAGCCACCCATCCGACAACTCATTTACTATAAGTAAATTAGGGTTGCGGTTCGGGTGGCTCTTTCTCGTTCTTCATCTATTTGGCGCGACTTTCCATAGTTCAAATAAAACAAATAACTGCAGCAACGCCCATCGTCTGTCAACTCATTTACTATCAGTAAATAAGGGTTGCACATTGCTCAAACAGCGTTGCGGCAAAGTCAATCGCCCACGATTGCCGTTGCCTCAGCGACGATTTTTGCTCATAAGTCGTCTACGTCTTGCACGGGTTTTTCGTCGTCGGGGACGTCGGGATAACCGTGCTTTTCGGGGACGCCCGTATAACTTCCGTTGGGATCGAAGTGCGAGCGCAGATTCTCGTGAGTCGTTAGATTGCTGTGAGATAAGGGCAGGTTGTGCCTTTTTGCTCGTTTTATTTTCATAAATTCTCCTTCGGGCAATTTCGCCCTCGATTTTGTTGATTTATATTTATAGAGTGCGCAAACCTTAATAATTTATTAATTTTATTAACATTTTATAAATCGATAGAAAATCACACAAATATATGATATGATACATTTTGCAATATAAAAATCGAATTAGGATAAGAAAAAAATGAAAAACGGCGGTATCGACAAAAGAGTAATCAAAACCAAAAACGCAATTTTCGAAGCGTTCAAGCAACTCGTTCAACAGAAGGATATGGCGGATATCACCATAAGCGAACTCACGCAAAAAGCCAACATCACCCGCAGCACATTTTATATGTACTACGACACGGTGGGCGATGTTCGCACGGACATCGAAAACGCTATAATCGTAGGCATCGACAAGATCATGAGCGAAACGGACATTCTCAACAGCATCAAGAATCCGTATCCGCTTTTGAGCATGCTCGCTGACGAGATTCTCAAACAGGATGCCAACAACAGATACATTCTTTCGTCCAGCACGTCGGGGCAACTTCTCGACAAAATCAACGACAGAATCGTAAGTGCGTACATGCACTGGTTCTCCTCGCACGAAGGTTCGACATCCGATTTGGGCAGAACGAAATACATCGTTGCGTTTGCGGCGGCAGGTATGACCGAGTGTTTCAAGATTTGGTTTAACCACAAGAGTTCGCTCTCGCTTGAGGAACTTTGCAAGAATATTTCCGATGCAATGAGTAAGGGCATTTCCTTGATGATGAATCAAAACACGCTTTGATCCGCAGTTTAGAGGGGTCAGAGTTTTGAGCTTTCGCAAAGGGGATGACGAGCTGTCATTCTCTTTGTCGTTTTCAAAAAATAGACTAAATTGAGTATCTGCATTTATTGAGGTGAAATATGCTTCAGCTTAAAGACGTAGTAAAAGATTATCCCACTGCCACAACGACCGTACACGCTTTGAGAAAAGTGTCGCTCAATTTCCGCGAAAGCGAATTCGTGGCGATTCTCGGTCCGAGCGGCTGCGGAAAAACGACAATGCTCAACATCATCGGCGGGCTGGACAGATACACGTCGGGCGACTTGGTCATAGGCGGCGTTTCTACGGCGAAATTTGACGACGAGCATTGGGACGCATATCGCAACGCAACCATAGGGTTCGTGTTTCAAAGTTACAATCTTATTCCGCATCTCACCGTGCTTGAAAACGTCGAACTTGCTTTGAGCCTTGTCGGCGAAAAGAAGAAAACACGCAGGGCAAAGGCGGTTGCCGCGCTTCACAAAGTCAATATGCACGAGCAAATCGACAAACGCCCCAACCAACTCAGTGGCGGACAAATGCAACGTGTCGCAATCGCAAGAGCCATTGTCAACGACCCCAAAATCATTCTTGCCGACGAGCCGACAGGTGCGCTTGACAGCGAATTGAGCGTGCAGGTCATGGACATTTTGCAAGAGATTTCAAAAAATCGTCTTGTCATTATGGTTACCCACAACGCCGAACTCGCCTATCAGTACGCAACGCGTATTTGCCGTTTTAAGGACGGTCAACTTGTCGAGGACACCAATCCGTACGACCCCGAAACCGAGTTTTGCGAGCAATCCGAAGACGCAGAAGAATCGTTGACAATCGAGTCGGAAGCGAGCGCATTTGAAAATTCTACGGCGGACGTAATAGAAGTCGAAGTGGACCGAACAAGCGGTTTAACATCACAAAACGTGGAGATAAACGCTCAAAACGAGCAAAACGAAGAGGAGTCTGGCAAAAAGAAAAAGACGTCCAACCGCAAGCGCAAACGTGCTATGAGAAACGTCGGCGAGGAGACGAAAGCCTTGTTCGACAAACTCGGACTCAACAGTTTGTCAAAGAAGAAAAAGAAAAAAGACAAGGCGTTCAAGCCCACGTCTATGAGCGCGGGTATGGCGTTCGGATTGAGTCTTAAAAACCTCGTGTCCAAAAAACGCCGCACGTTGCTCACGTCATTTGCAGGCGCAATCGGCATTATAGGTCTTGCGCTCGTTTTGTCAATTTACAACGGATTTAACATCTATCTTGCCAAGATGGAAACCGAAATGCTTTCGGGCGTTCCTCTCGGCGTTTATCAATACAACGTATCCAACAACGCCATTATGGATTTGATGACGAGCATGATGGACAAGCCGTCCGAAGATCCGAGCCTCTATCCCGATTCGGACGACATCAAGGTTTCGAGCAGTTCGAGCAGCACTGCGGCGATGATGATGTTGATAAATTCCGTCGTTAAATCCTTTATGACGGGCGTTCAAAAGAACGATTTGACGGAAGAATTTGCCGACTATATGAAAGCGATGCCAAAGGATTATTACACGGCGATGAGCATATCTTATGGCTTGCGATACAACCTTGTCAGAAAGACATACGACAAGGACGGTAACATTGTGTACAAGGACGCTTCGCAACAGCCTCAACCGCTCACCACGACGGCGTGCGCTACGACGGTTTTGGGCGAAAACGGCTTGCAGGCAAAATATTGGCAAGAACTCGTTGCGGACGAGGGCGTTATGATGCGTTCCTACGATTTCATCGGCGAGGGAAGCAGATTCCCGCAAAACAAAAACGAAATTCTGTTGTGCGTAGGCACTGACAACACCATTAGCAAATCGGTACTTTCCGCATTCGGAATCGAACTTTACGAGAAGGACGAATACGGCACGCTCAAACGCGGCGAGGACGGCAAGCCCATCGAAATAGACACCGAAAAAGTATCGTACGAATACTTCTTGGGGCAGTCGTTCAAACTCATCGACAACGATTCCTATTACACCTACGACGAAAGCACCGAAACATATGAAAATCTCGGACTCGGCGAAGGCGGCGAATCGAGCGGTGAAGGCAGCGGCGGTTTGAGCGATATGCTTCAAGACCAAAGCAAAGAGATGATGTGGGGGTACGACGATTCGGAAGAATCTCAACAAAAACTTCAACAAATGTACGACGAATCTTCCGACGAAATCACAATCGTTGGCGTTATCCGTGCAAAGAAGGAAGCCGAACACACATACGTCGGTTCGTCGCTTTGCTATCTGCCCTCGCTTGCCGAAAGCACTCTCGAAAGCGCGGCGAACAGCACTTTTACACAGCGCCAGTTGGAACTGGACAAAACAAATAGCGGCGACAGGAAAAAGACGGTTTTCGGCGTTCGTTTGGACAACAAAGAGATAAACGACGGCAATATGATGCTCGCAACGGTTGCCAACACGCCCGCACTTAAATACACGTATTTTATGCGCGCAATCGGTGCAGATAAGAGTCCGTATTACGTCACTGTTTTCCCCAATGACAGCGATCAAAAGACCAATTCGGGCAACTATATTTCCGCTTGGCAAAAGTCCGGCAAGGGCACTCTCGGCTATTTTGACGTGTCCGAAATGTTCCTCGTCAATATGCAAAGCACGCTCGACCTCGTGTCCGCAATGCTCATAGCCGTTGCTGCGATATCCCTTGTCGTATCCACAGTTATGATCGGAGTCATCACGTCCAACTCGGTCGTCGAACGTACTCGTGAAATCGGCATTCTCCGCGCAATCGGCGCACGCAAAAAAGATATTCGCAATGTCTTTATTGCCGAAACTTCCATCATCGGTCTGTGCAGCGGACTTATCGGCATTGTCGTCACATATCTCCTTTGCCCCATTCTGTCGCTCATCATCAAAGCGGTCACCGGAATTGGATCTCTCCTCCATTTCCATCCACTCCATGCCTTCATCCTCGTATGTTTGAGCTTGGCGCTAACGATTATTTCGGGTATAGTTCCGGCGATTATGGCGTCGCGCAAGAATGTGGTTGACGCCCTACGCGTAGATTAAAACTGCGCTAAATCGCGCCTAACTTTGTCAGCACCCCTTGCCTGTCAACTCATTTACGCTTAGTAAATTAGGGTTGCCATTCAAGGGGTGCTTTCGCGTTATGCATCGATTTAGCGCAGTTTTAATTGAAGCGTAGACTCTGCCTATACAGAGACGGAACACGAGCCGCAAGGCGGCGAGAAAAGGGAGCGCCGAGCTTGACGATTAGTACCGTCCGACTGTGCCGTTTGGGTGCGTAGCTGGCACACAAAGCGCAGTGGCACGGCTTTCAGCCGATTTGTATTGCCAACAGCCCGTCTGCCGTTCGTTGCTTGCAACGAACTAGCGATTGCTACGAAGTCAATCGCGTCAGTGTTGCCCCACGCGGAGCGGACGCCGTGGGTTCCCTCAAAGTATGCAGAGGGGGAACGGCGGTAGGGGAAACACGTGAGGAAGGGGGAAGCTTTCATTAAAAAGTAAAAGTTAAAAACGGAAAATGATACTACTCGACAACCTTCAAAAAGTGCGGGACGAGGTGGCAAAGTACGATAGAAACGTACACCTCGTGGCGGCATGCAAAATGCAGTCGAAAGACACGATAGACAAGTTTATGTCAGTTGCGCCCGATTTTGTGTTGGGCGAAAACCGAGTGCAAGAGTTTGTAGAACACTATGACGAAAAGTACGTCTGGCATATCATCGGTCAACTTCAAACCAACAAAGTCAAGTATGGCGTCGGAAAAGTGGACTTGATACACTCGCTCGATAGGGTGGAACTGGCGAAAGAGATTGAAAAACAAGCCGTTAAACACGACGTGATTCAAAAATGCCTTGTTGAGATAAATATGGGCGCAGAGATAACAAAAGGCGGCGTACGACCCGAAGAAACACTCGATTTCATACAAAGTATGAAAGATTATCCGCACATCGAGATAAAAGGCGTTATGAGCGTGCTTCCCAACCTCGAAGACAAGACGGAACTTGCCCGTCTTTACGACAAGTTGCAACGGATATACGAGGACGCAAAGAGCATAAAGCAAGACGGCGTAAACGTCGAATATTTGTCGGCGGGAATGTCGAACGACTACAAAATCGCACTCGAACACGGCTCGAATATGATACGACTTGGCAGAGTGCTGTTTGGGGAAAGGATTGCGCTTGCCTAGCAAGTGCCGAATAATTGAAGAATTACGCTACGCTTGATTCCCACGCTGTCGCTCTGAATGACGAAAGGGTGGGACACCCACACCCGATTGCGCCCATGGCGCAGTTGCGGAATAATTGAAGAATTACGCATTGCGTGGGGTTACGGATAAATAGAATCGAATTTTCCTTAACTGCGGCAGCGCCGCAATATAACTCTCGCAAAGCGAGAATATCATCGTGTCGCAGACACAATATAACTGCACGCAGTGCAATATAACTATGCCATAGGCATAATACAGGTAAACATATGGACGAAAGGTATTTCAGAAACGAACAATCGCAACGCGCGGATATGCAAAGAGGCGGAAGAATCTTCTCTCGCCAAAGTCAGCCCGCGCCCGTCGGTCAAGTGCCGAGTTACACGCAACCGTCCGTCGGTCAAAGCGGCGGTGTTGTTATCTACTCGCCGAGAACCTACAAGGACGTGCAACTGCTCATCGACCATCTCAAAATGAGAGAACAAGTGATAGTTGATTTTTCCACACTCAATCAACAGTCGGTGTACAGAATCCTCGACTTTATGAGCGGCGCGATTTACGCACTTGACGGCAGTATTCAGCAAATCACGAAAAACATCTTCCTCTTTGCGCCGCAAGGGGTGACTATCACGATTCCGCCGCAAATCAGAGGCTGAGAGGGTTTTATGAACGGTAACGAAGAAAAAATCGATTACAAAGCAAAAACGAAGGCGTTTCTTGCCGATTGGACGCAAGTCGCGAAAAAGAAATGGTGGCTGTATATCGTCGAACTTGCGGTGATTGCGGTCATTTTGGTTGCGGATTTGCTATCCAAAAAGTACGTTTGGAATTTCCTTGATCAAAACGGCGTGCAAGAGAACGTGATAGGCTTGTTCAATCTCGTCAAAGTCAAAAACGAGGGTGCGGGATTTGGAATTTTTCAAGGCAAGACGATAGGTCTTACGATTATAACGTTTATTGTGGTGATTGCGATTTGCGTTTATCTCTTTTTCGCGCTCAAAGAAACCGAGTGGCTCAGAATATCTCTCGTGTTTATAACTGCGGGCGGCATTGGCAACATCGTTGACCGTATCGCATTCGGTTACGTGCGCGACTTCATTCAATTCTCGTTTTGGGACAGTTTCCCGGTGTTCAACGTTGCGGACTCGTTCGTCACGGTCGGGGCGTTTATGCTCGTCGTGGTGCTTATCGTAATGCTCGTGCAGGAAGGGAAGAAGAACCATAAAGAGTTCGAGGAAGAACAAAAGAATAAAGTCGCAAACGAGCAAGAGCAAATCGATCCGCTCGACGCGCCTATAAACCTCAATCCGATGATGAAGTCCGAAAACGATTATTCTTTTGTCGTGAGCGAGAATAGCGACGAAAAAGGCGAGCAAAACAACGCCGAAAACGTCGAAGAAAATGCACAAAATAACGTGGAAAATTTGCAAAATAATCTGCAAAACGATACGCAAAATCAAGGCGAAAACACTGCCGAGAATACGGACGGCGAGAAGAACGCGGACAAGGAATAATCTCGGATATGGTGCGCACGGTTGACAAAGACAACGTAAGAATGGACGTTTTCGTTTCGTCCGAGTGGGGAGTATCTCGCTCTAATGCAAAGACCGTCATCGAAAAGGACGGCGCGCTTGTCAACGGCGTAAAACGGCAAAAAAGCGGCTTTGAACTCAAAAAAGGCGACGTGGTGGACTTTGAAGTGCCGAAGCCCGAAGTGCTCGAAGTCAAGGCGGAAAACATACCGCTCGACATCGTGTACGAGGACGAATATATGGCGGTCGTGAACAAGCCACAGGGTATGGTGGTGCATCAAGCGAGTTCGTACAAGAAAAACGATACGCTCGTGAACGCGCTTTTGTACAACCTCGACAGTTTGAGCAGCATAAACGGCGTGATTCGCCCCGGTATCGTGCATAGACTCGACAAGGACACGTCGGGATTGCTGGTCGTTGCAAAAAACGACGAGGCGCACAAGAGCCTTGCTTCGCAGATTGAGAAAAAGACCGCTCGCAGAATATACTACGGACTTTGCGACGGCAATTTCAAAGAGGACGAAGGCACGGTTGACAAGCCCATTGCGAGAAGCAAAAAAGACCGCAAAAAAATGGCCATCGACGAAAACGGCAGACGAGCGGTCACACACTATAAGGTGCTGAAACGCTATGGTCAGTATACGCTTGTGCGCTTCGAACTCGAAACGGGGCGCACGCACCAAATAAGGGTTCACGCCGCAAGTTTACACCATCCCATAGTCGGCGACGAGGTGTACGGCGGCTCGACCGCACTCTATAATCACGGACAACTTCTGCACGCAAAAGAACTCGTCCTCAAACATCCGCACACGGACGAAATTATGCGTTTTGAGTGCGAATTGCCGCAGTATTTTCAAGCGGTACTTAGGAAACTCGATAACAAAATTAATAATTAATAATGAACAATTAATAATCGCGGAAAGAAGAGCCTTAACGAGAGATAAGATGACTATCAATAATGGAACAGAATAACGCTTGACGAAGTGTACGAAAACGCGATAAAATCTTAATATTAGGAGTAGAAAAAATGGATACTGAACAAAAAAATCAAATACTCGGCGATTTGTACGCGCTTCGTGCGGGTATGTCCGCTATTTCCGTCGAGAAAGACAAGCTTGCTCAAAGCGAAAGCGTATATAAAGAAGCGTTAGACAAAGTTGATCTTGAACGCGTCGAATACGAAAAGCACGATTACGATATCGACAGAGTAAATAGAGGGCTTTCCTATTGCGACAGTCTATTACCGTACGATTATTTGGCTGCCGAAAACGATAAGGAGAGTAAGAAAAGGAGTAAATCTTACGGAAAAAGTTGCCGTAGAGCTATGTCAAAGTGGGATGCGCGCGAGATCTTCCTATACACTTTGATATGGGGAGCGTTAGGCCTCGTAGCGGCGGCTGTACCGTGGTTTTTCTACTTCGTGACCTCGGGTGCTTACGATGACGACAAGAGATGGCAACCGACCTTTGCAAATGCGGAATACAAAAACTATGTTTTCGCGTCAATCGGCATTTTTGCGATTATCCTTATAATCGGTCTTATCGTATCGACGATTAAGGTGCTCGGTGAAAATCGTTCCAGGAATAAAGAAGAAAAAGCAAATATCAAGAGCACCGAAAAGACTATAAGAGGGCTTAAAAACGAGCTTGCAAGTTACCAACTTGAAAAGAACGCGTCCAAAATGGTTCTCGATAAATACGTTGCAATTGCCAACGAGAAGAGAGCGGTATTTGAGAAAGACAGAACGAGACTAGCCAAACTGTCGCAAGATATGTACGATAGGCTCGTTGCGCAATTCAAATCCGTGTTGGATATTCGCGATTGGAAGCATATCGACCTTATCATTTTTTATTTTGAAACGGGAAGAGCG
The DNA here is from genome assembly GCA_963620965.1 of bacterium. Lineage (GTDB taxonomy): Bacteria > Bacillota > Clostridia > Christensenellales > CAG-917 > CAG-475. The sequence continues at coordinate 15,355 of CAVFCJ010000002.1, read as the reverse complement.
GACACTCTTAAAGAGGCGTTGCAACAAGTCGATCGCAGAGTGCAAACGGACGAAATCGTCAAGGAAATTCGTGTGGCAGGACAAAATATAAGTTCTACTATACGTATGTCTATGAACGAATTGCGTGGTGATCTCAATAGATCTTTTGCAAAACTCTCCACGCAACTCACAGAGCAGCATCGCGAGCAAATGTCCGCAATCGAGAGCGTAAACAGCAATATAGCAAAAACCAACGAGAGCATTGCTAAATTGCAATCTTCAAACGAGAAGAACGCGGAAGGCATAGAAAAATTGAGCTCGGCAACCAACCTCAACAACGCCTTGCTTGCCAAGATAAGTTGCGACAGTCTTACGCTTATGAGCGACGTGGACTATATGATATATTCCGCACCCAAAGCGACCCCCGCCAACAACGCGAGTTACACTCTCAACGTGAACTTGAAATAATCGCACTTAAAAAACGTTTTATCGCATTGTAACAATGAAAAACGAGCCTATTTTGAGGCTCGTTTTTTGTGAAAATTATTTTTCGGCGACGATTGTGATCCATTTGCCGTTTTCGTTGACGTCAGTGCGGATTTTCTTGAATCCCGCTTTCTTCAAGTACGATTCGAGTTGCTGTTTGGTGTAAACTTGAAATCCGACTTCGGCAAGATACGCGCTAAGTCCGTCGCTCGTTTGCGTTTCGTTGACGATTAGGAATTGCCCGCTTTTTTTGAGGGTGCGATACACTTCCGATATGCCTTTTTCAATATCCCAGAAGTGTACGGATTCGACTGCGGTCACAAGGTCGAAAAGATTGCTTGCGAAGGGAAGTGCCTCGACGCTGCCTTGCACCACTTGCAAACGTCCCGATGTTATCGCGCGGCGATTCTTGCGAGTGGACATCTTTACGCTCTCTGCGGATTGGTCTACGCCGATTGCGTTGATATGTTTCGATTGATTGAGTATGCGTTTAAGGTTTTTGCCTCCGCCGCAACCCACATCGAGAACGAGTTTTTTCCTTTGGAAAAACACGTGCGACAATCCCCACGTCGAAAGCAGGGAATAGCGGTTGTTCATACCTCTTAATTGCGCGCGACCGTATCTGTTGGATTCGGGGCATTTTACGTTTTGCAAAAATCTTAACGTGCGATCGGTTTTCATTTGTATATCCTTTTATATCCTTAACCTGAAACAAATTTCATATTTGATTATATCACGCCTGAAAAATATGTCAATAAAAACTAACAACAGCGAAAAAACGATACGATATGAATTAATAATTAATAATTGAGGGTGGATTTCACCCACACCCGATTTATATTAGCTACGCTAGATTCCTACGGTCACTTCGTTCCCTCTGAATGACAAAATGGTGGGCGTTGCCCACACCCGAAAACCAATCGGCAAGTACTCGTGGTTAAAAACTGTCATTAGACGAAAAAGAGTGCTATATACGAGATATATCACTCTTTTTTGGAGCTAGTGGCCGGATTCGGACCGGCGACCTGCTGATTACGAATCAGCTGCTCTACCTGCTGAGCCACACTAGCAAATTCAGATTGCTTTTGGATTATAGCAAACTTAAAAGGAAAATGCAATCTATTTTTCATATTATATAGAAAATTCTTGTCGCGAATTTGCTTTTGTATTCGGTGTGAGTTTTTGTCATTGCGCCATATGTGGCTTATATTTTTCGCTCGCACATTGTATGCGCGCACTTATGTAGTATGTTTATATATTTTGTTACTCACTATAATCATTAGAATGTCCGCAAAATAGGCGGGCGCAAGATAGGCGGAATCACCGTTGAAAAAATATGAAAAATAACAAAAAAATGCAAAAAAATATGTGCTAAAAGTATTGACATTTAGCAAAAGAGGACATATACTGTTAGCAATCAAAGCAAAAGACTGCTAAAAGTCATAGCGAGGAAAGACGTTATGGGAAAAGAGTTGACTGAAAGGAAAAAAAGAATATTGCACGCATTGGTGGACCTGTATATATCTACGGGACAACCCGTGTCCAGTTCGGATATTCAAAGCAAGTATTTGCCCGAAGTCAGTTCTGCGACCGTGAGGGCGGAACTCAGCGCGCTCGAAGCACTCGGATATATCGAACAACCGCACACGTCGGCAGGGCGCGTACCTCTCAAAGACGCTTACAAGTTCTATGTCGAAAGCATAAGTTCGTTTGAGGGCAATATGCTCACCGACCAAGAAACCGCGCTCATTCGTGACAAGTTTATGAACAAACTTGGCAAGATCCAAGACATATCGATCGAGGCGGCTAAGATAATAAGCGATGCGACCAATTATACGTCCTTCATCGTGGAAAAGAACGCGCAGGACGTAGTTATTGAGGAAATTAAACTCGTGCCGCTCAAAACCGGTAAGGCGGTCGTGCTTATCGTCACGGACAGCGGTATGATTGCGGACAAGGCGATTGACGTTCCCGAAGATGTGAGATCGGAATATATCGACACGGCAACCAAAGTTCTCAACAAGGTTTTTCAAGGCAGAAACATCAAGGATATGGACAGATTCGACCTTGCTGAAATCGACGCCGAACTCAAAGGCTTCGAGGACATACTCGACGACGTGCTGGGAATTCTTCGCATATATCTGTCAGAGCATAGCGACAGAAACGTATTTGTGGAAGGTGCGCTCAAAATGCTCGACTATCCCGAGTATAACAACGTCGAGGACGCAAAAAACTTCCTCTCGGTCATATCCGACAAAGAGAACATCGGCGACTTGCTTTCGAGCGAGGACGGCTCAATCGAGTTTTCGGTGAGAATAGGCAAAGAGGAAAGAGGCGTCGACAAATGCGCAATCATCACGGCTTCCTACAAAGTGGGTGACGATGTGGTCGGCGAGGCGGGTGTCATAGGTCCTGAACGCATGGACTACAAAAAGGTTATCGGCGTGCTCGATTGTATGAAGAAAACAATCGCGAGCGTGGTGAAAGACAAAAAGGACGACGAGGATTGAGATGAAAAACAAGGATAAAAACGAAAATAAAGTAGAAAACCAAAGCGGCGAGCAAACCGAAGCGGAAGTCAAAGAGGACGAGAAAAAGTCCTTCGAGATAGAGAGAGAGGGACTTAGCGACGAGGAATACATCGCCGCACTCGAAGAAAAACTCGGACAGGCAATCGCAGAGACTGAAACCTGCAAGGGTTTGACTCAAAGACTGCAAGCGGATTTCGACAACTATCGCAAGCGCAACAATTCCATTGCCGAAGATATGAAGCAACTGGGGCAATCGATTGTGATTGAAAAGATGCTTTCGGTGCTCGACAACTGCGACCTTGCAAGAAAGTACGTCAAAGACGAAGCGGCTCTTACGGGATTCAATATGATGGAAAGTCAGATTCTCGCTGCCCTCGGCGGATTCGGACTCACCGAAGTGGACGCAATGGACAAAGACTTCGACGCAAAGTTTATGAGCGCGGTTGAAAGAGTCAAGGACGAACAGAAACAAGGCAAAGTGGTTGAAGTGCTTGCAAAAGGATATATGCTCGGAACGAAACTTCTTAGACCGGCAAGCGTAAAAGTCGGATATTGGGAAGAATAAGCAAAGAGCGTAGAGCAAAACAATAAGTAATAAGCAATAAACAAAAAATAACAATAAGACAATTCCGCAGCAATGCGAAAACATAAAAATATAAAGAAAATAAGTTTTCTTCCCGTCAAAGCGGGAAAAGGAGTAATAATATGGGAAAGATTATCGGTATTGACCTTGGTACGACAAACTCGTGCGTAGCAGTTATGGAAGGCGGTGAAGCGGTGGTTATCCCCAACGCAGAAGGTATGAGAACGACTCCGTCGGTCGTGGCGTTCACAAAGGACGGCGAAAGACTTGTCGGCGAAATCGCTAAACGTCAGGCGGTTGCAAACCCCGAACACACCGTAAGTTCAATCAAGAGAGAGATGGGTTCCGATTATAAAGTTAAAATCGAAACCAAAGAATATACACCGCAAGAAATCTCGGCAATGATTTTGACCAAACTCAAAAACGACGCAGAGAAATATCTCGGCGAAAAGGTTACGGAAGCGGTTATCACCGTTCCTGCATACTTCACAGACTCTCAACGTCAAGCAACCAAAGACGCAGGTAAGATTGCGGGATTGGAAGTGAAACGTATCATCAACGAGCCTACGGCGGCGGCACTCGCGTACGGCATCGATAAGGACGAGAACAAGAATCAGAAAGTCCTCATCTTCGACCTTGGCGGCGGCACGTTCGACGTTTCTATCCTCGAACTCGGTGACGGCGTATTTGAAGTTCTTGCAACAGCGGGCAACAACCGTTTGGGCGGCGACGACTTCGACAAACGCATTATGGATTGGATCACGAGCGAGTTCAAGAAAGAACACGGCGTTGACCTCACCAAAGACAAGATGGCAATGCAACGTATCAAAGAAGCCGCGGAAAAGGCAAAGATCGACTTGTCCGGCGTGACGAAAGCAAAGATTTCGCTTCCGTTTATCGCAATGGACAACGGCGTGCCTATGCACCTCGATATGGAACTTACGAGAGCAAAATTCGATTCGCTCACCGAAGATCTCGTCAAGGCAACGCAAGGTCCTATGCAACAAGCACTCAAAGACGCAGGACTCAGTTACAACGACATCGCAAAGGTCATTATGGTCGGTGGTTCCACTCGTGTTCCCGCAGTGTACGAATCGGTCAAACGTATCACAGGCAAAGATCCGTATAAGGGAATCAACCCCGACGAGTGCGTGGCTCTCGGTGCTGCAATTCAAGGCGGCGTTCTCGCAGGCGAAGTGAAAGATATGCTCTTGCTCGACGTCACACCGTTGTCACTCGGCATCGAAACGCTCGGCGGCGTATGCACAAAGCTCATCGACAGAAACACAACAATTCCTACAAGCAAATCGCAAGTGTTCAGCACGGCGGCAGACAATCAAACCGCAGTCGACATCCACGTTTTGCAAGGTGAAAGACAATTTGCTCGCGACAACAAGACGCTCGGCAGATTCGAACTTGTCGGTATCGCACCCGCACCGCGCGGAATTCCGCAAATCGAAGTCACTTTCGACATCGACGCAAACGGCATTGTATCCGTCAAGGCTTGCGATAAGGCTACGGGCAAATCTCAATCTATCACCATCACCGCGTCATCCAATCTCACCGAAGCGGACATCGACGCCGCTGTCAAGGACGCAGAGAAGTATGCAGAGGAAGATAAGAAGCGCAGAGCGGTCGTGGATGCAAAGAACAATGCGGAACAACTTATCTTCGCAGTTGACAAGTTTGTAAGCGAGAACGGCGAGAAACTCGAAGAAGCAGACAAGACGCAAGTCACCGAAGCAACGAAGACCGCTTCCGAAGAACTTGCAAAAGCAGAGAGCGAAGACGACGTGAAAGCGGTTGTCGAGAAACTTACGAAAGTCACAGACCCCATCTTCACGAAGTTCTATCAACAAAACCCCGAAGCGGCGGCAGAAGCGGCAAAACAAGCGGGAATTAATCCCGAAGACTTCCAAGGCGGCACAAATGAGGACGGCAGCGTAGACGGAACGGTTGACTGATAAAGGTCAAAACAATAAAGAATCGAGGCGCAACGGGCAACCGTTGCGCCGAGACGTATAAAAGGAAACTCGATTCTATCAAAGATTATCGAGATACCGTGCAAAAAGCACCCAAATACGAACAAAGGCAGCCCTATAGGGTTGAAGAATAGGTTATGGCAACAAAAAATTATTACGAAATACTCGGTGTCGAAAAGACGGCTACGGCAGACGAGTTGAAACTCGCCTATCGTAAACTTGCAAAGAAATATCATCCCGATATGTACGTTTCGGCAAGCGAGCAGGAAAAGAAGGACGCAGAGGCGAAGTTTAAGGATATAAACCACGCCTATGAAGTGCTTTCCGATCCTCAAAAGCGCGCGGCATACGACACCTATGGTGACGAAAACGGACCACAGGCAGGTGCTGGATTCGGCGGATTTTCGGGTGGCGCAGGCGGATTTGGATTTGATATGGACGACATTTTCTCGTCAATCTTTTCGGGATTCGGCGGTGGCTCGTCGAGAGCACAACGCGCAAACGCGCCTCAAAGAGGTCAGGATATCCTCGTAGGCGTCAATCTTACCTTTGAGGAAGCGGCGTTCGGCACTCAAAAGAACGTCAATGTCAAGAGAGTGGAAAACTGCCCCGACTGCAAGGGTACGGGCGCAAAGGACGGCACGTCATTCAAGGTTTGCTCGCAATGTAAGGGTAGCGGCAGAGTGACTATGACTCAACGCACTCCGTTCGGTCAAGTTAGCACGCAAGGCGTTTGTCCCTCATGTCACGGCACGGGCAAGATTATTACCGACAAATGTACATCTTGCGGCGGCGTAGGTCGTTTTGAAAAAGTGCGCGAAGTCAAGGTCAACATTCCTGCAGGTATCGATTCGGGACAAAGAATTAGATACGACAACGAAGGTCACGCAGGCTCCAACGGCGGCGAAAAGGGTGGCTTGTACGTCGAAGTAAGAGTCGCGCCGCACAAACTTTTTTCGAGAAACGGATTCGATGTGTTGCTCGAAGTGCCTATTTCAATTGTGGATGCAACGCTCGGCACGACAATCGAAGTGCCTACGCTTTACGGAAATAAAGAGGTCAAAATTCCCGAAGGTACGCAAAGCGGCACGGTGTTTACAATCAAGAATTACGGCATAAAGAAACTCAAAGGCACGGGCAAGGGTGATATGTTCGTCAAAGTCGTCGTCGAAGTTCCGAAGATCGTGAGTAAGGAACAAAAAGAGTTCCTCAAACGCTTCGACCAGATTTCCGATCTGAAGAAACAATATCCGCTCAAAAAAGCGTACGATGAAAAGGCAAAATAAAATCAACCACACAAAAGCGGCAATCTAAGCCACTTAAATGCGAGAGTATAACGAATGAAATACAAAACGATAACGGTTTTTACAAACCATAACGACGCCGACCTCATCTCGTCAGCAATGTTTGACGCAGGTGCGGGCGGTGTTTCTATTTTGGACAAACAAGACTTCCTCGACCTCGTAAAAAGCGACGTTATTTGGGACTACGTCGACGAAAGCGTGTTGCAACAAAGCGAAGTCGTCAAGGTTTCTACGATGTATGAGCCGACCGACACGGAATTCCTCGCTGCGCTCGAAGCGTCCCTCGAAGAAATGAAGAAAAACGGCGTGCAATTCGGCGAGATTCTTTTAGGTGAAATCAATGCCGCCGACTATGAAAACGAGTGGAAAAAGTACTATAATCCCATAAAAACGAAAAATATAACCATAGTTCCGACTTGGATAGAGTATACGGCGAACGAGGATGAAAAGATTATGCGCCTCGATCCCGGAATGGCGTTCGGCACCGGTTCGCACGCAACGACGAGAATGTGCCTCGAACTTATGGACGTAGATGGCAAAGACGTCATCGACGTTGGGTGCGGAAGCGGCATTTTGGGTATAGCAGCAAAGATTTGCGGCGCAAAAAGCGTGTATATGTGCGACATAGACGAACAAGCGGTGAAATTTGCAAAGCGTAACGCCCAACTCAACAATGTTGTCGCAACCATACAGAAAGCCGATTTGCTCGAAGGCGATCAACAAGCGGATTTCATATTTGCCAACATCACCGCCGACATACTTATGCGCTTTTCAAAGAGCATAGGCAAGCATTTGCGCCAAAATGGGACTATCGTGTTGTCGGGTATCATTGACACGAGACTTGACGAAGTGATACAATGTTATAAAACAGCGGGCTATGAAATTGTCGAGCGTATGTCAATGGACGACTGGCGTGCGCTCAAACTCAAAAGAAATTAACCTAATTAGAATATGGAAATAAGAAGATTTTTTGTCAATCCGCAAGATATCGACGCAAACGGTGAAATTGTCGTTTTTGGCGACGAGTTTTTGCATATGACAAAAGTTCTTCGCTACAAAACGGGCTATAAGGCGATAGTGTGCGCAAACGACGGCATAGAAAGATACTGCACGATAAAGCAAATCGATCGCGACAGAGCGATTTTGTCCGTTGACGACGAAAACGTGCAGGACAAAAAGAGGGTACACATCACACTGTTTGCAGGGCTTTTAAAGAACAACAAACTCGATTTTGCAATTCAAAAGGCGGTTGAACTCGGAATTGACGAGGTTCGTCCGTTTCTGTCGAGCAATACGGCGGAAACCAAATTCGCAAAGGATAGGGCGGACAAAATCGCGCTCGAAGCCGCAAAACAGTGCGGTTCTGCGTATCTTACGAAAGTGGGCGAACTTTGCGATTTTCAAGACGTAATAAAGGCGTTCGGCGATTTCGACAAAGTGTTGTTTGCTTATGAGGGCGAGAAGAAAAATCGTATAAAAGATTGCGATTTAAGCGGCAAAAACATTGCTTTGATTGTTGGCGCAGAGGGCGGTTTTACCCCCGAAGAAGCGCAAATCGCAAAGGAATCGGGCGCGCAAATCGTGACGCTCGGCAGACGTATTTTGCGTGCGGAAACTGCTTCAATCGTGGCTTCCACTTTACTTTTGGACACTCTGGGAGAACTTGATTATGAATGACAAACTTCCCAAAATATCCGTGTTTACGCTGGGGTGCAAGGTCAATCAGTACGACACGGACGCAATGCTCGCGATTTTCGAGCATGCAGGTTTCGAGATTGCAGAAGGGCTTGAATTTGCAGACGTTTATGTCATAAATTCTTGCGCCGTAACCGCCGAAGCAGAGAAAAAATCTCGACAATCGGTGACGAGAATACTCAAAGTCAATCCCAACGCAAAGATTTTCGTGTGCGGATGCGCTTCTCAAAACAATTTTTCGCAGTTTGCAAAAAACAACGTTCAATACATATCGGGCAGCGACGGAAAACTTGATTTCGCTCGCAAAATCGTCACCGAATTTAAGAGCGAAGAAGAACAGTTTGACAAAATCGTTCCCGATAAGTTCGATATAAGTTCGGTTTTCGAGGATAACGACGGAATAGTGAACCTACGCACGAGGCATTTCATAAAGGTTCAGGACGGGTGCAACAACTTTTGTAGTTATTGCTTGATCCCTTACGTCAGAGGCAGAAGCCGCTCGCGCGCTATCGAAAGTATCGAAAGAGAACTCGACGAGGTGCAAAACGTTGCAAAAGAGGTGGTAGTAACCGGCATAAACCTTTCAGCATACGGCAAGGATAACGGCTCGTCGCTTACCGAACTTATGAAAATGCTCTCGAAGTACGATTTTGCCGTGCGACTCGGCTCGCTCGAAGTCGGCGTGGTGTCAAAAGAGTTTTTGGACGCGACAAAGGGCATAAAGAGATTTTGCCCGCATTTTCACTTGTCGTTGCAAAGCGGCGACGACAGAGTGCTTAAAGCGATGAATCGCCACTACACCTGCGACGAATACTATGCGGCGGTGCAACTTATCAGAGAATACTATCCCGACGCTGCGATTACGACGGACATCATTGTCGGTTTCCCGAGCGAAAGGGAAGAAGAATTTGAAAACTGCGTTGCTTTTGCACGAAAAGTCGGATTTGCCGACATTCACGTTTTTCAGTATTCGTCGAGAAGGGGCACGGTTGCGGGGCGTATGACCACACTTCCGCCCGAAGTGGTGTTCGACCGTCAAAAACGTATGAGCGCAGTCAAGCACGAACTTGTGCGCAACTACCTCAACAAGCAACTCGGTATGCCCGCAAACGTGCTGTTTGAAACGCAAACGCACAGCGTTTGGTGCGGACATTCCCCAAACTACGTCAAAGTATACTCGAAAAACGGCGCGCATAACGAAATCCGGCTTATCACGCCCACTCACATCTATCTCGACGGCGTTGCAGACGACACCGTAAAATAATAAAAGGAAGGAATCGATATGGACAACTGCATTTTCTGCAAAATCGTTAAAGGCGATATTCCGTCTACAAAAGTCTACGAAGACGACGATATGATTATCATAAAGGACTTGAATCCGCAAGCCCCCATACATCTTTTGCTTATCCCAAAAGAGCATTACGCAAACATAATCGAGATGACGGACTCTCAAGCGCAAACCCTCGCAAAATGCCTCAAAAAACTCTCTACGCTTACCGACGAATTGGGACTTCAAAACGGTTTCCGTCTCGTATCCAACAAGGGTGAGGACGGTTGCCAGTCGGTGGGGCATTTGCATATTCATGTACTTGGCGGTGGAAAATTATCTGATACGATGTGCTAAAAAACCGTGCTATTTGGCGAATAACTTTGTCAGGCACGGCTTGCCTCAAAATCGTGTACGTCTATGTACACTGGGTTTTGATTCAAGCCGTGCCTTTCGCGTTCTTCATCCAAATAGCGCGGTTTTTTTAATTAGGGGTGAAATTCATGGGGGTGCTTTCGCGTTATGCATCGATTTAGCGCATCGAATCTTGCAGATTTATATTTAATCGGGTGTGGGCAGAGCCCACCCAAAATTATTCATTATTAATTATTCATTATTAATTAAAAAGCGCGCAACGTGAAGTTGCGCGCTTTTTTGAGTTAAGCACTTATTTTGTTTTTTTCTTCTTGACAAAGTAGATGCCGAGTCCCGTGCCTACGCCGACTACAACCACACCCGGAATGAGGGTGGAAAGAAGGATAACCATAAGTTTGTTGTCCTTTATAGGCGTTGCGGAGAGTACTGCGCTGTTGCCGATTTGATCGATCTTGCCGGTTGCTTTGTTGAAGTAGTAGCCGGTGAAGGTGATCGTGTCACCTTCGACTTTGACCTTGCCGAACGTTTGAGAATCGAGAGTATGAAGTATGCTGTCATCCTTGTTGAATTTGTCGGTGGTCATATCGTTCTCTCTATAAGTGTAGAACTTCGTGCCGAGTGTGCCGAGCGTGATGTAGAGAACGCCGTCGCCCGTGTAACGAATACCGTCTTTGTTTGTCTTGTCGACGACGTTGCCGTCTTTGTCAACGAGATAAGTTGTGGTGTAAGTGTGGTCGTGACCGCCGAATACGACGTTTACGCCTTGCTCTGCAAAGAGAGTGGTGAGCTCGCTTCTCATAGCCTTGACTTCGCCGTCGAGCGCATGTGAACCTGCGCTGTACAAACTCTTGTGCATAAGCACGAACTTCCATTTGGCGTCTGTGTTTGCAAGGTCGTTTTTGAGCCATTCGAGTTGAGTTGCGCCAAGACCTTCGGTTGTTGCGTCGTTGGTGTCGAGGACGGTGAAGTGTGCGTTTGCGTAATCAAAGGAATAGTATTCGCCGCTTATTGCCTTGACTTCTTCGCCGACTTTTTCGGTGTAGTTGAAGTATCTTCCCATTGCGCCCGTATTGTTCTCGTGGTTGCCCGACGTGAAGAACACGGAAGTGTTGAGAGTGAGGTCTTGATAGGTATCGAGCGCCATACCCCATTGATTGAAATTCTTGCCGTTGTCGCACATATCGCCTGCGTTGAGAATGAAATCGAAGGTGTTGACTCTTTCGTCATTAAGAAGTGCGTCGACTGCCTCGTGGCTGTTGTCGTACATACTTTGAATCATACCTTGAATGTCCGCGATAGTGAGGAACTCGAACGCGTCAACGTCTCTGCCGACAGCTGTCGTGAACGTGAGGGCGTTGCCTTCGTAGCCTTGCGCCTTGATGTATTTGACCAAAGAGAATTCGAGAGGTTCGCCGTCCGTTTCGCAGTTGCCGAGAATGTCGTAGTAGTAGGTTTTGCCTGCTTCGAGACCATTGATAGTGACGGTGTGGACGTTCCAGTAGATAACGCTGTTTGCAACCGCCTTGTCGCGATCACCGTAGACGTAGGGGCAGTCGTCGTCATCGACAATCTCGCCGTGCGTAAGGCAGAGAAGTCCGAGGTCAATGAGCGGAATGTATTGCGGTTTGGTTTGAGTGAATACGGTTGCGTTCACGCCGTTTGAGAACTCTTTGTAGGCCGTCGTGTCGAGATAATCTGTCTTGTTCGTCGCATATGTGGCGAGTGCGCTCGACTTTGAAGTACTTACATCGCCGAGTACGTTTCCGTTTTCGTCATAGAGCTTGAACGTGCCGTACACGTTTTCTTCGGTGTAGAATTTAATCGTGTAGGACGTTGTGGAGTTGGTCGTATCGAAGTTTGCAGTCACGCGGGAGGGAACTCTACCGTTGTCTTGCGTTGCCGCGTTGAATTCGGCGCCGACTTCAGAGCCCTTGTTGAGAGTGCTGAGGTAAGAGAGGCGCACGCCGTCCTTTTCATACGCTTTGTTGGGTTGATAGTAGGAAGGCGCGTTGGGGTGCGCAAAGTCGTCCATATCGGGATAGACGTCGGTTGCAAACGCAATCACGATGTCGTCGGCAATGCCGCCGAGTCCCTTGTAGAAACTGTCGACGAGATAACTGTCGAGGAAGTTTTGAACGATGGATATAACGTCCGGACCTTCGAGAGAGAAGCCGAGAAGTTTTGCAACGAGAGTCTTGATTGCGGGAAGCAAATCGTTGATGGTGTTGACGAGAACTAAGTTTTCCGCATCGATAGTAAAGCCTTCGGGGAGGGAAACCTCAATGCCGTAATTCGTTAGTAAATTATTGACGATCGGCATATTCAATAGGGATGGAAGTTGCGAGCCCAAACCCTTTTTGAGATGTTCGAACGCCGCTTCGGTGATGTAACCTTTGTCAACCGCGTCGCCAAAATCGAAAGGATGGTTGAGGATGGTTTTTAGCAACGAGCCGTCTTCGGTGAAGATGGGGTCGAGCAACGTCGTGAGCAAATCTTCAACGAATTTGCCGCTGATAAGTTGTTCGTGCATATCTTTGACTGCCGCAACCATACGCAAACGATAGGTGGGGTTGTAGGGGTGTTTGAAAAGGTAATCTTTGCCTTCTTCGACCTTTTGTTCATCGCCGAAAATCGCTTTGATGGATTCTGCGGTTTCGTCGAGAGAGATTTCCATACCCATCGTGTGAGCGGTCATAATGAAGGAAGCGATGTCCGCAACGCCCATTTTGCCACTGTTTGTGGGATTAACTGTGGAAACGATGCTGTCGTCGCCGTATTCCCAAGAAAGCACTTCGTTGACAACCGCATTGACAAGGTCGAGTGCGGAATCGTAGTTCGTGCCTTTATGGACGTAAGTCACGCCTTCGAGAACGGTGTCGAGAATGTATTGAACAAGTCCGTTGAGAGCTTCGGTCTTCTCGGCAGCGTCCATATTGCCGTATTCATTATACAAATTTTTCTCGTCTTTATCGCTCTTTTTGAAGTCTGCGAACAAGGTGCTGCGGACGATTCCGAGAACCATTCCGTCGCCGCCGACCATATTCATAACCGTGTCGACAAGTCCGTCAATGGTGTCCTGATTGATGAAGTGGCTGACCATACGGTCGAGAAGTACGGAATAGATTTGCTCGTTGATATAATCGTTGTAACCGAGCACATTCATGTTCTCGTAGTTAATCATATACGCGAGATAGTCGGGGTTGGTTGCAACGACAGCCTGCCAGTTTTCTTCGGTGGGGGTGTTTTTGAACGTTGCATAAGCGGCGTGGAAAGCCTCGTCGTTGAATGCCGGTGCGGTGAATACGTTGCGGCACGGCACTTCCTTAAACGGTGTTGCGCCGATATCATCAAGGCAGTATACTAAAGAAATACAGGTTTCGCCGAGTTTACCGTCAAAATCGTATCTTTCTACTGTGGTGTATCTTCTTGGTGAATAGTAGCTCACACAAGAACCCGTTTGGAAATCGTAGAGCGTCCTGCCCTCGACGTCGGTGTATGTCATAGCGTCGCAAACGTGCATATGTCCGGTGAATACGTAGCGAGTGCCCATATCGAGCAAGCGTTTTGCTGTGTTTTCCCAGTTGTAAATGGTGAAGTCTTTGAGGATTTCGTCTTCCATTTCCCAGTGCGGAAGCGCATTTTGGTGGAAGCAGGTGATGATTGTCTTTTCGCCGAGCGTGGGTGCTGACGCATTTTGAGATTTGCAGAATTCTTGCATCCAGTCGAGCACGCCTTCGGTGAGTCTGCCACCGCATAGGTGGTCGAGACCTGTCGAACGGAACACGATTTTGCCCGCTGCGAATGCTTTTTCGGCATCGATTGTCTTTGACGTGTCGACCGCGCCTTCTTCGGTTGCGCCATAGAAAGTGTAACTTGCGCCGTTCGCTTGCTTTTTGTTTTTGAGAACTTTATATTCTTCTTCGTTCACTCTGACGTATGCGCCGACTTCTGCCGACTCTCTGTCGTGAGCGTCGATGACCATAAGAGCGTAATCCGTATAGCCTTCGACTTTGATTTCACAAGACATGGAAAGGGAGTTGTTTCCGTCGCCGATTTGATAGTATTCGTTGAGTTTGTCGGCGGTCGTTTTGGAAGAGTCCATATTGTTGACCGCTTCGAGGTGTTCGTTGTAGTAATGAATTTTAAGCGTATCTGCATTTTTTGATGGGATATAGTTGGTCGTATATTCGCCGTACCAGTATTCTGCGGGCAAATACTCGGTGAGGTTGATTGCGCCGTCGCTTCCGTCAAGGTTGGCGTTAGGATATCCCAAACCTGCAAAGACGAGAGCAAATTGCATTGTTGTCAATGCGTCCGAAACACGCTTGGAACCATCGGTTTTCGAATACAGTGCGCCCGATGTGTTGTAGAGATCGTGGTTGCCGGGAGTGGTGAAAATCTGGAAGTTTTCATAACCTTCGATTTTTCTTATCTTGTTTTGCATATAACGCAACGCGTTTGCAACGTCAACGAGAGCGGTGACTTCGCCGTTTTTGCTAAGGTCGCCCGAAGCGAAAACGTATTGCGGTGCTTTTCCTTTCTTCGCGTCGGCAATGTATTGCTCGATTTGTTGTTTAAGGATCATACCGCTTTCCATAACGAGTTTTGTGTCGCCCGTCATAGAATTGTAGAAGTCGCTCGTTTTGTAGTCGGGACTTTGGATGTCTTGATAGCAATCGTCGACAGGGAAGTAGTGAATGTCGCTGAATTGACCTATCATAAGAGTGTTGGTCGGCGTCTTTTGACTGTCGGCGCTTGCAATGCCTGCAATCGAGAACGTCATAACGCTCGCAAGAACGATTGCGAGAGCGACGACGAACGCCAAAGGCAGACGTCTTTGCATTTTGCTGCTCATATTTCCTCCTTATGCACGCATACGCGCACAATAATTCTTCTATACGATTGTACATTAAATATAAGTCAAAATCAATATCGAACTTGCAAAAGTTGTTTGTGAAATTCGATTTTGTTCGATAGTTTACACTTTGCTTGATATTGTCTGCCGAAAGGCCGTTGCTGAGGTAAAAATGCAAAAAGTCTCCGAAAATATCCAATAATTTTTTGCAAATATCCGTTGACAAATTGCGCAATGGGGAATAATATATAAATGAACATTTGAATAACAGTTCAATTGTTGGAGAGAAAAATGACAG
>CAVFCJ010000001.1:0-44084 GCA_963620965.1 bacterium | reverse complement strand
TTGCGGCTCGTGTTCCGTCTGCGAATTAGCACATACCGTTAATAAGTACGCTTCGAATGAGTTTGCGTTAAAAAAGTCCGCTCTGCAAGTTCGCGGACGGCGGTTTTCATCTCGTCTTTGAACGAGCAGATTCCGTGTATGAGTAGCCTCCGAATAAGTGTTCGGATTAAGGCTTCGCCTTCCGCAATTATTAATTATTCATTATTAATTATCAATTTTTTCCCCTACGGGAAAAACTAAATTCCAAAGTTCCCGGGGGTGATAAACAAGCCGCTTATGAGGCTCAAAAGGACGGCGAGAAGGACGACGTGGACGACATAGACTATGAGCGCATGCTTGCCGAAGAAGCAAACCGCCTTTTCTATCCATTTGGCAATCGCCGTAGTGACCTTGCCTGCACCGAGCATAAAATTGAGGGTATTTATGGAAAAATCTCGCAGAGATTTCTTTTCGCTTTCGACGTTTGCATAAAGTGCGTCGCAAGTTTTTTTGTAGAGTGCTTTTGTAAGTTCAAAACGCACGAGGGACAGGCGTTCATAGTAGAACAATTCGCCTATCAGCACGCCTGCGAAATAGAAGGCGGTGTAGGGTATGAGCGTAAACAAATCCCCCGGTGAGAACTCGGTTTGCGAATAGAATAGCGACGAGTTGCCCCAAAAGTCGTTAGGCGGAAACACGATGGCGAATATTTTTGGCGTGGTTTCGGGCGGCGTGTAGCAAAAATACAGACACAGCGTGACAATTATAAGCGCAATACTTGCGCCGACCATCGCCCATCTGTTGTCGCGCACCACAAAGGATATAAGTGCGTACAAGAGCATAGAAAAAGCGAGGAAATCGAGCACGCCGAACGCTACGAAAACACCGTCGATACCCATTTGATATTGCGCTATGTACGAGCCGAGCGTGTAAATCAAAGCAATGACGAGCAGTTGTGCGCCGCGCTTTGCGTTGTTGCGTGAAAATGTGCAGGATATACCCGAAATTGAAAAGAAAACGAACAAAACTATGGGGTGGATTATATCTCTTACGCCGCTTGCGCTTCCGCTCACCCAGTTGTAGCAAAAAGTCGTGAAAGCGTCACCGACGCTTCTGCGAACGAATCCGTATCCGTACCACTGCGTGCCAAAATACGGCCCGACAAGAATTGCCAAATGGTCGAGAATCATAAGTAATACGCAAATGCCTCGCAAAAAGTCGATTTCCCAAATTCGATTGCGTGTTCTTTTGGGAAGGAGGGTGATTTGCGCATCGTCCGAGACGAGCGGATTTTTTTGTACGTTCGATTGCATAAAATGAATATAACACCATTCGCTTTTGCTGTCAACGAACGGCAAGGCAAGCGAGCGATGTGAGAAAAACCGCACGGATAGATATGCGAATCTTGCAAAATAAAAGCGAAATATCGCAAAAAAACGAAAAATAAAAAATTTCGGCGACGAAAAATTTTTTCATTGATTCTAACCGTATGAAAATGTGTGAGCGAGCGACAGTAAAAATATGGAAACAATGCGATAGAATGTCGAAAACCAAAAAAATCGCGTGTTATAAGAAGCGAAAGCAAAAAAATGCGGCAAAACAGGAAAAATTTGCCGCTAAGAGGGCGAAAAAGCGCGAAAACCGGGCTGATTCCACTACAAATTGTGCTTTGAAAACCGCTCTACCACAAGGTATAGTTATCGGTGTACTAACAAGATTAATATTGACAAACACGCGAGAAAAATGTATAATTAACTTGTATAATAATCTACACATATGCGCTACACGCGTAGAAGCGTATGTTTCGGAGGAGATTATGAGAATGAGAAAGTTATCACTCGTATTGTTGCTCGTGCTGGTCAGCGTAATGCTGTTCGGTCTCGTAGCGTGCAATCCGAAAGCTGACGGGAACGTCGACACTCCTGTCATTCCTACGCCGACGCCCAATCCGGACATCGACAATGCCGAGTACATCGGAGCGCAGGATTTTTGGAACGCATTCAAAGCCGCAGCATTGCAAAAAGCGGACGAAGAAAAAGATAAGCGCTACATAAGAGTCGACACGGCGTTCGTGATGGGCTTTTCCAAGGATTCGTCCGATTCGCTTATCGTTGCTCGCTTTGCAGGCGACATCGACACTGTCGAGGATTCCAACAGCGAAATACTTGTTGAATTCCGCAAGTTGACAGCCGAAATAAACGGCAGAACCATCGACCAAGACACCATTTGCACGATGGCAAAAAACGGTGAAGGGACTCTGCTTTTCGGCGCGTATTATTACGAAGGTAAACTTGTTGCGGATATGCGCGGAATCAAGAAGGGTGACGGCGTCCACGTCGTTTATACCGACACGATCGACATGACAAAATTCGTGTCGAAATTTGCGGACGCTCTCGAACAACTCGATCTTTCCTCTATGTTGTATGACACTTTGATGGGTTATGACATCGGCGGACTCATCAACAGCCTTATCAACATCGATTTGGCACATTTGACCGTCGAACAGTTGCTTGTCAACGTATTGTTCGGCGCAAGCAAGGGCACGCGCGTTGACTACGGCAACGGACATCAAGTGTTGCGTATGCCTTGCGATCTCGGACTTATCGTCAGCATAATTCCGCTCATTCAAGGTCTTATTCCCGAAAACATCATCGGACTCGTCAAAGACGTGCTCGGTCTCGATTTGGGCAAACTCGGCGCACTCGCCGGTGTGGCTCTTTATATGGAAGCCGACATCATGAACGGCGCTCTCGAAGGCACGACGTTCGACATCGACGTAAACCTCAACTCCTATGGCGTAGAAGGCGTTGAAGAAAAGTACGGCACGTTCCAATCCGAATTCGGCATTAAACTCGGCTATGCCAAAGCAGACTTTGCAGGTGCCCCCGACCTCAATTTAGTCGGCAGCGACGAAAATCCCGGACTTCTCAAAAATCGCAACGAAAACAACACCGCTCGTCAAGACGGTGAAAAATCTCTTTACGACGTCGTGAACGAAAGCGCGGAAAAATATTCTTTCCTCACTCTCGACGGCGAAATCTCTCTCACTCTCAACTTCAACGAAAAGAAAGTGTCTATCGACAACGTGATAGGCTCTTTCGGCACTCTCCTTTCAAATCTTCTCACCAATAATCTCGATCCCGAAATGCTCGAAGCACTCAAACCGTTGTTTGCAAAAGAAATCGATTTTGCCAGCGGAGAAGTGCCTCTCACAATCAAACTTCAAGCGGAAATCAACACTAGAGATTCCAAAAAGACAAGACTTGCGGCGGAAATTCTCGGCCGTGACGGCGCAAAACGCTTGACGGCGTACTACACCGGCGCAAGAGAAGGTGTGTATATCGACGCGGGCGGTCTGCTCGGTTACAACGGAACGAAGTTCAAGATTGACGACATCAACATAAACGAACTTCTGGGCGACCTCGTAAACACCGTGTTTGACACCGTCAAGGGAGCAATCGACGGTCTTAAAGGCGGAGCGACCGCTCAAAATATTCAACAGACGTTTGTCGACAACGGCGAAATCGTCATTCAACACGGCGCATACTCTGCGGCGGAAGGCGAAGGATCGGTTGATGTTTTGACTCTTGTAAGCATGATTCTCGACCATATCAATCTCAATATGGACGGGAACATCTTCAACATCAGAGATATAAGCGTAGATTTGTCGAGGGATATTCTCGACGCAATTTTCTCGCTTGTGTTCACAGGCGATAACGCAGGTGCGGACATTCCCATCACCGGCGCATTACTAAAGTATGTCAACAACGGCGCGCAGCAGAACAAGACGCTCACTTTGAGTGCGGAACTCGGCGTGAGAGAATACAATGAAGAAAACACCGAATACAGCCTCGATCCGCTCATCGGACTTGTGTTGGGCGTTGACATTACCTTTGGTAAAATCAACAATTTGGTTGATTTCGAGGCGTCTTTCGACAAACTCGAAAACGAACTTGCTCAAAACGAGGACGCGTATTTGCCCATTCTCAAAAACGGTGCGTTGAACACGGATTTGCTCCACGTCAATGTGTCCACGGGACTTACTCTCGACCTCGAAACCCTCAAAGGCGAGCTTGCAAAGATCGAAGTCAACATGCCCGATCAGGAAATCGGCACGTTGTTTAAGGGTATTTTGATCAAAGCGTTGATCGAACTCGGAAACATCGACGGCGGTCTTAGACTCGACATCAACGCCGACCTCGACCTTACCGGCGGTTTGGACAACATCCAAATTCTCGATTTGCTTTTGAAATCGTCTGCAAAGATCGCAATTCACAAGCAATCCAACAACGAAGAAGTGCTTGTGCTTTATTTGCAAGATGGTTGGGTGTATCTCAAAGCGGACATTCTCTGCATAAGTGCAAAACAAATCAAGCTCAACGTCAGAGAACTCATCGACTTGATCGGCTCGGATTCGAACGATTCGTCGAGCAATCAGGCTCTCGTTGCAGATGAAACCGAAGAAGACGGCGGCATGAACGTCAATGAAGTGCTCGGATTTGTGGCGGGCATCGTCGACGGATTAAAACTCGGCAATCACGCTCTTGAAATAGTGCTTGCTTCCAACCTCTTCGAACAAGTCCTCGGACTTCTCGACATCGACGGCGTAAAGATTGAATTTGCAAGCACCGAATTCGACGGCGGAATCCGCCTCGCGCTCAACGACGGGCTCAATTTGACCGAACTTCAACTTGGCGTGTTTGTATCTTTGGGCAACAATGTCAACCTCAACGTGTCGCTCAACGGCTTGTCCGCAGGTTTGAACGACAAAGCGACGGATTATCTTGTCAAAGACAATCGTCAAGGCGACGATTTCACCGAGATTCTCGAATATCCCTTCATCGGACTCGACCTTACGCTCGGTCTTGACTTCGCGGCAGATCAAGGCGCAAGAGAACTCGTGTTTGGCGAGGGTAAATATTGGCTTGATTCAAACGGCAAGTATGTCGAAATCGAAGAAACGCCTGTTCCCGACGGATATAGCGGCAAACTTTATTACAAAGATTCCGACGGCATATATCAAGAAGAAAACATAACCAAAGCGACTCTCGCATTCGATGAGCCGATGGATCTCAACTACGAGTTGCGCGTTGCGGGTCAACTCGACCTTTCGCCTATCGTAGAATACTTGCTCGGCGCACCCCAAATCAACACGAATGGTAACGTCAGCGAGCTGTTGATCGAACTTACGGGCAAAAAGTCAAGCGATATCAGCGGTCAAGCGACTGCCGAACGCGAAGTTTTGCTCGGACTTTATTACACGGGCGGTTCGCTCTACATCGACGCGAGCAACTTCGGTTTGGATAAGGTCAGAACGGACATTGACCTCTATGAGGTCATTCTCGCATTGCTTGCAAAAGACTCGGCCGTTACAGTCAACGGCTCGGTCGGTGCGGAAGCAATGGCGGCGGAAGACTTTGTCGATCAAGGCGCTGCCGATGCAAGGAAGGCTCTTGCTCTCGACATTATCGCGGCGCTTTCTTCCGACAATGTTAAATTGCAAATCGCAAAAGGTTTGACCGATATCCTTTATCAACTCATAGGAATCGACGCAAGCGATATCACCGCTTGGGCGCAAATCGCTTGGGCGAGCGTAAAAGATAAATTCGACAACAAACCCATCCGTATCGCGCTTGACGTCAACAATGACGCAGGTCAACAAATCGGTGGCGCGGAAATCTATATCGGCACGGTCGTAAAAGGGGAGGACGGCATTACGCTCGCTCCGCTCAACCTCGAAATCGGCGGTGACGCGGTCGAATCCATCAAGATTGTCCGCGACGGACAAAAAATGCAAGAAATGACTGCCTACGTTCAAAGCGAAGGCAACGTGTTCGAAGACGTTGAATTGTTCAACGACTACGGCGACATCACCATTCCCAGTATTTACGCCGAAATTCAAGGCACGTTTACGGTCGGCGCGCTTCAAGGCAACAAGTCTTGGACGCTCGGCGAATGGATTGCTTCCTTCCTCGATGACAGCAATCCCGAACTCAATTCGTTCATAAGACAACTTCTTCTCACCTACAAAGTGCCTGTCGAAGCGGGCGCAAACATCGGATTCCGCATTGCTCTCAACGCACATCTCAATCCCGACGTTCCCGTTGACCTCACTCAAAACGTAGTGTTCAAGAAGTATGAAAGTTCAAAACTTGCAGACCTCGCAAAATACGTCGAAGTCTACAAACTCAGCGGTGCGAAATACGTCCTTCTCACCGACGACGAACGCAATACGTTCGAGGGTGACGTATATCTCAAACAATATATTGCGTGCGGCATTGCGCTCACAGAAGTGACTGATCTCAATTACAGAGGCGAAGGTTACGTCCTCGTTGACGGAAACTATGTCAAGATCAACGTCACCGACGAAAATCAAGAACAATATGCAAACGAACAAATTTACACTGCGGCAAGTTTGCTCGACATAGCATACATCGTATCTCACAGCGACATTGCAATCGAAATCTACAACGAGAAGATGACTCTTGTGGACAAGATGTCTAATGCCGAAAGACTCGAACACGTTATCCTCGCATTGCGTTTGCAAAGCACGGGTGAAAACGCGCAAGGTCAATCGGTAAGCACGGTCTACCTCGATTTGAGCGATGACTTCCATCTTGCATTGTCCAACATCGATCTGGGCGCATTGATCGGCGGTTTGATGACCGACGATTCGAGCAGCGCCGGCGGCACGGCAGCCGTAGCGGCAGATGAGGGCGGCGGAATCGACCTTATGGGTATTCTCGGCAAAGTGCTTGGCGGCATCATAAGTTATGTCGGCGTTGACACCGAAGGTTTGCAAATCAACTTTGCGGAAGGACTTGTGACAACCCTCGTCCAAATGCTCGCAGGCAAGCAAGTCGACCCGGAAAAATTCATCAAACTCAATTCGGACAGAAGTTATCTTGCGTTTGCGTGGAAGAACGATTATAAACTCGTACTCAATCTTCAAATCGACCCCGCGTACGTCGGTTTGGAACTCAGTTCCGTAAAACTCGCGCTCGGCAAAGAAAACGGCGTATTGCCCGAGGATTTCGACCCGACCATCTATACGACGGCGGAAAATCTCAATACGCTTTCTCTCAACGTCGATCTCGGACTCGATTTGCAACTCAAAGGACAAGACGAGCAAATCCGTCTTGAAAAATACATCGATTTGTTTGCTTCCGAACTCGGCATCAAACTCGGGCTGGATGTGTTTGACGACATCGAATACAATCTCGGAGTGAGTCTCGGCGCAAACCTCGCGCTCAACGAGCCGAACGATAGCAATATTGTTCTTGAAATTAAAAATAAAATAACAAATAAGAATATATTAGCAGCTTTCGTCGAAGGCGAGAAGATCTATTTCGACTTCGGAAGTCTCGGTCGCGAGCCTATTTATCTCGAAGGAACAAACCTCTGCGACGTGCTCTGCAAGTTCATCACGGACGCACTCGGCGATCTCAATTCCATCATTAATGGCGGCGACGCGTCCACGGCGGCGGACGAATTGCTCTCCAACAGTGCGGACGAGCAAATGCAACTCATCCTCAACATTGCGGACGGCAAACTCGGCGTACTCGTCATGCAAAACGTCCTTGTGGGACTTATTGCGGCTCTCACGCAAAACGACAGCGAAGAAGGCGGCAGCAGCCTTGACATTGCCGAAATCATTGAAAAACTCGACCTCGACATTTCCGTTGGTGTTGATTTGCAACTTGACCCGTCAATTGCGATAGACGTTAATATCGACAGCAACCTCCTCGCACTAGGTGTGAGCGTTGACAATATCGATATTGCAACCGGCACAACGAGCAGCGCATACGCAACCATTCGCGAAAAAGCGCAAAAGGGTATAAGGGGCGAGGATAAGTTTGTCCTTTTGACGACAGACGAAAAGGCAAATTACACCGGCACGAAGTACAAGAAAGTCGGCGGCGCGTTCGTTGAAGCGGAAGACGGCGAGTATAGAAGTTACTACACATCGATGACCAATGCGCATATCATCGCAATCGACCTCAGTTTGATCGTCGACTACTATGCAAGCGCAACGTACACTCTCGTCACCGACCAGCGCGCTCTCGAAGCAGTTTCGCCGCTTGATAGATATTCGTACAGCACAAACGAGCAAAGATTTGTGCAAGACAACAACGGCACATACGTCCGCGAAGGTTTCGCATTAGACCAATTGCTCGACATTCTCCTCAACATGGACAGTTTGCAAGACATTCTTGCAACCATGCTTCCGCAGATTCGCATCAACACAGACAATGAGGAAATCGGATTCGAAGTGCAACAAAACAAGTTCAGCGTCGGCGATTTGCTCAAACGTTTGGGACTCAATCTCGTGCTTTCCGACAAGATGGACGACGGTTTCAAACTCGACGTCAAGGCAAGACTCAACCTCCAAAAGATAGGCATGGAAGACTTGTCGAAGATAGACCTTAACAATCTCAATCTTGACATCGAAACCATCCTCAAAGGCTTGGAAGCGTACATCGGCATCACTTTCGACTATGAAGCTGAAGGCAACACCAAAATCGGCGTCTATCTCGAAGACGGCGTAGTATTTGCCGATTTGGAAGGCATCGGCGGTCCGCGTATACAGGTCGATTTGCTCGACTTGCTTGCAAAACTCGGCGTGGAACTCGGCGGCAACAGCGACGCAAGCACGGCGGCGGATATGACAGACGGCAACTCGAGCGTCGGCACAATCCTCAACATGATCGTGTCGAAGATCGTGCTTGCAGGCAAGCCGTGGATAGGCGACGACGGCGTCAAGAGAATAAAATACTTGGGCGTGTTTGTGCGTTCAAACTTCCTCAACGACTTGTTCTCGATGTTGTTTGAAACGGTTGTCGATTCCGACAATTTGGTTATGGACGAATCTCAAAGCGGTTTGTTCCTATATCCGCAAACGGATAAGTTCAAAGCGTACGGCATGAACGAATCGCTCGCTTTGCAACTCAAACTCGCATTTGCAAACAAGAAAGCCCCGATCGATTCCGAGGGTAACCTTTCTTCGGATTCTCAATATCTCATCGACCTCAATCTCGGACTTGACGCAAAAGTCGGTCTTATCAGCGTCGATACAAACCAACCGCTTCTAGACAACGACGACAAACTCGAATTCATTTCGCTTGACGACTACATCGAAAACATCGTCAAATTGATCGGCGGATTCAGCGGTGAAAACTACGAAAGAGAAAAGGATCTCACCGACAATGCAATATACTATGCGTTCGACACGGACGCAAACGGCGAATACTTGCTCAAGACGGGCATGTACCGCAAGCCCAACTTCACGGTTGACGCAAACGGTGCATACATTCTTGGCGAGGACGGCGAATATAGGCTCATAAACGACGGAGAAGTCCTCCCCGAAGGCACGAAGCGTTATGCCAAAGAGGATCTCACAGACGTTCAAATGTATTCTCGCTCCTACGCAACCGTAAAGACGGGCGAGGACGGCAAGCAATACGCATACACCGTCAAATACAACGTTGACTCCAACGGCAACTATGTCTATGACGTTGAAAACGACATCTATGTCAACAAGAACGACGCTTCCGCACTCGCAAGAGACACGTTCTATTCGAGAGTCGACATTCCGATGACAGTCACCGAAAAGGACGCAGACGGCAACGATGTCACTCGCAATGCTCTTGCAAGCGAAGTCAAACTCTACAACAAGTGCGGAAAGAGCGCATATCAGGATCAAAACGTATCTCTGAGCGTAAGCGGCTTGATTTACTTCAATTCTTCAAGCGCGGAAGTCGTCAATGCAGGCGGTTTGCTTCCCAATGCGTTCCGCGATATGATTATCAATTTGCAAACGTTGTCCGCATTCAACGTAGGCATCGGTTTGAGAGTTTCGGCAAACATCGACCTTGCGGCACTCGATTTGCAAGGACTTGCGTCGGGCGGTTCGTTTGGCGACTTCATCAACAACAGCGATATGAGCAAAGTGGAACTCGCAATCGAATTTGTCGAAGTTGACGACAAGGGCTACTTTGCAAAATACGACACCGCAAACGAAATCGGCAACGGCAACGAAAAGGTGCTGGGCGGCTTGTATTTGAGTGGCGGCACGCTCTATCTTGACCTCACGGGCCTTGTTTCCACTGCGGAAAACTACTCGAAGATTGAAAACTTCATTGACTTTGCAAAGAAAGTCGTTGACAAACTCGGCTCGATCGGCGGTGACAATGAAGAAAACGGCGCGCAAACGGCAAGCGACAGCGTGCAAAATCGTTCGATCCAACGCGACGCGGTGTTGTTGCTCGCATACAGCGATTCTCAATTCCAAATCCAAATCACCAAAGCGTTGCTCTCGTTTGTGCTTGCAACGTTCCTGCCCGATCTCGGATCTCTCGAAGAAGTGTTTGACGTGTTCAACATCTCTTTGGGCGTCGATCTCGGTCAACCCGTGTACAAGAGCGTGGATGATTTGAAAGCAACCGATCTCGATTTGTACAATAAATTCCAAAACGAGTACAAGGGCGACAGATACAAGAAGTACACAACCGAAGATTACAGCAATACACCCGCAACGGACACCTACTATGTTGCAGGCAACGCATACTATCTTGCAAGCACGACGTACGTTTACGAAGTGACGGTCGATGGCGACAACGTCACACCGGTTGACGGCGAGAAACACAGATTCGAGGACGGCAACGGCGAAACAGGCAAGACCTACGCAATCCTCGAAAACGGCAAATACGTCGTGATTTCGGGCAAGGTGCAAGGCAAGTACATCCATTCCAACGCAAACTACTATGCGAAGGTCGAAAACATCGACAAACCCGTAAGTTTGCGCAGTTACAGAATGTACAGAAGAACGGACGGCGTTGAAAGCGTCACCGACACTTACATCGCAGGCAACACATATATCCGCTTTGGCGGCGAAGAAAGACAAATCGAGCAGTTGAGAACTCGTCTGTTCGGCTACGTCAAGGACGAAAACGGCGAATATTACAGAACAATCGACCTCTACGACCAAATCAGCGATTACTATCTTGGGCTTGACATCGCAATCGGTTGCGTCAATATGGGTCTCAAACTCGGCGGAATCGAAATAGGCTTCGGCGCAGGCGATGAATTGCTCCCCGCATACATCCGCGACGGCAAAGCGCACTCCTATTTCAACGACGGCAAGGAAATCGAGTACACCGACGAAACCAAGAATTCGTATGCCTTTGAAGATGTCCCGACAAATATGTTCTACGACACCATCATCACAGTGGGCTTCTCGGTTGAACTCGAACTCGGCATCACCGAAGGCACGCTCGACCTCGGCAAGATTTTGAGCAGCATAATCGGCGACCTCACCGGCGTTGTGATTGAAATGCCCTCTACTGCGAAGGGTTATTCTTCCGCGCACTTCAGACTTGACGTGTCGCTGATGGTTGACATTTACGATCTCACAAAGTCCGAACTCAAAATAGAACTTATCAACGAGACAGAAACCGGTTATGAGAGTTTGTGGCTCGGTGCATACTACATCAACAACACGATTTACGTCAACCTCGAAGAAGCGTTCAACATTCAAAAGTTCGCGATCGGCGGTCTTAACATCGCAGAAATTCTCAAAGACTACATCATCGACTTCGATTCGGATGACGAATACTTCGTTGCGGGCGGAGCGCAAGCCTCGTCCACGAGCGAAGCGCTTGTGGCAAGCGGCGCACAAACAAGCACGGTTGACCTCAGCGACAGAGACCTTGCTCTTTCGATGCTCATCAACAGAGATTTGCTCACCTTGAAACTCGGCGACAAACTCTTTGACACCATCCTCGAATATATCCCCGAAGATTTGCTCGGATTCGACATCAAGGAATTGTTCTATAACGAACTCAACGGCGGATTGCAAGTCGAACTCAATACGTCGGACAGCCTCAACCTCTCGGTTGACGTTGCGCTCGGTCTTGACGGCGACAGATACAACAAAGATTCCGACTATGCGGGAACGGATGCAGAAAAGGCAAGCCTTGCAAGCAAAGTCAACAGCGCACAATACTATGTTTTCAGACAAGACGCAAACGGCAACTACATCAAGAGCGACAACGGCAACTATGTCCGTGCAATCACCTCTAAGGAAGCAAACAGCGTAGGAGCAAGCGATCGCTATGCCAAGTACAAAGTTGCGTTTGACGAAGGCGTAAATACTCCGTATTTGCTCAAAGTTGTCGACAACGAAAAGGGCGACGGCAGCCAAAAACTCGACACGACCAAATATCCGATGCTCGAAGACGGCAAAACATCGGTTGTGATTTATAAGTACGATGCGGGCGCAGTTGCAAACAATGCATACGTCAGTGACGGCGGCAAGTACGACATGACGCTCGAACTCGGACTTGCAATCAAGAATCTCAACGTCGCATTCACCAACTCTCGCACATATGTCCTCAGCGGCGACGAACTTGCAGAGTATACCAATATGGACGACGTCGATCGCTTCACGCTCAGCGAAACCATTGACATCACAACGCAATTCAAGAGCGGCAACGACAACGACATCGATTTGAGCGCAGTGCTTCAAGCGTTCTTCCCGAGCCTCACCGACGAGCAACTGCTCGTCATCAAGGCGCAAGCGGACGACGGTGGCGACGTAAATCGTTCATTGCAACTGGTTTTGGACGTTGACATTCAAGTTGCGGCATTGCTCAACTTCATGCGCACCGAACTTGTCAAGTACACTGCCGACGGCGATCAATTCGACGGCGATATGGATTTGTTTGCAGTCATCGATTTGCTTAAACAAGTCATCGAACAATTTAAGAACAACACCGATCAGTTGGTAAGTTTGATTGCGGACATCGCAAGTTACGTCAACCTAAGCGTTAGACTTCAAACGAAGGGCGGCAACGACACGGAATACCACGATATGCTCGGCATTTATATGGTGGGCGGCACGTTCGAGTTGCTCTCGCCAGACGAAAAGACCAACGTAACGGGCGAAAACTACGTCGACCCGAGCGAGAGATACGACCACTACTTCGAAACGAAGAACGGCAGTTACTATCTCGACGAAACAACAGGCGAGTACAAGTACATAACTTCCGACACCTTTGCAGGTACGAGGTATTCCTACGACTCGAGTTATTGCTACAAGAACGAAAATGGCAACTACAAGCGCGTAAACGGCGGCTTGTTTGTTGACCTCAGTTACTTCAACATTCCGTCTTTGCGCGTCGACGCAAACGAAATCCGCAAACTCGTGAGCAGCGTTCTTGCTTCGACATCCGCCGACGCACAAGCGGCTGCGGACGAAGAGGAAAGCACCTTCCCGCTCGTCAAAGACGACAGCATTCTCGGCTACATCAGAACGTTTGCATATGGCTTGCAAATCACGTCGAGATACATCAAAGTTATTGCCAACACAGACTATATCAACAGCATTCTCTCTCTCGTAATGGGCGAAAATGCGATCCAATTCGACGAAGCGAAGTTTGTCAACCAACCCAACGTCACGCTTTACACGGACAACACGAGATATGCGTATGATACGGCAGAGAATGTCGTCACGAAGTTTATCGAGGCATATGACACCAGCGCGACAAACGATGAAAAGAAGGCGGCGAGAAGAGAAATCGAAAAAGTTTTGGGCAAGTCCAAATACCTGTATGACATCACCGAATACAAGGGAACCGGCGCATCTAAACAAGGCGTTTACTACAAGGCGGAAGACGGCTCTTATGCTCAAAAATCCGAAATGGCCACCGTCGAGCGCAAAGCATATGACGCAAAGGTTGAAGCAGGCACTGCAAGTTACTACGACATAAAGAGAGTCGACACCTACATCAAGTTGCAAGGCAGCGACACATATATTCTCTACGCAGACGCAACGCAATCGCAAATCAACAACAGCGAAAAAGTTGCAGACTTGCTCGATCGCGGCTCCAAGGTTCCGCTCCTTTACGAAAAATTCACCACAACGGAAGGTGGCACGGTGAAGACGGAATACAAGCAAGCAAGAGGCTCTTTGAGCGTTGTCATTCCGCTTAAATCGCGTAACGAGTTCCTCTCTGTCAACCTCTATTTGTGGAATCACAAGTTGTCGGTTGCAATCAACGCACCGTCTGTGAGCGTCACCGAGTTCCAATACATCACGAGACAAGAAGCCATTGACGATGCCGCGTCGGCAGATCCACAGTACTCGATCAAGAGCATTGCGGCGGGCGCACGCTACGTCAACACCGACGAAGACATCTACACCAGCGTTGACAAAGAAGCCGACGGCTTGAGCAACTGGAAGTTCGATTACTACGACGGAACAGGCAAATTCGATGTGCAAAAGTACTCGGATGCTGAAAACTACGCAGGTCCTCGTTACTACGAGTATAGAGGCGAACTTATCGCAATCACCAAAGATTCGTTGTTTGTCAAGAACGGCACGAAATATATTCCTGCCGCAGCGGTGGACGAAAACGCAAATCCGATTGTGACGGATTGGGCTTTGTTCCCCGACTTCATCGCGGAAATCGAGAACAACGATAAGGAATACTACGTCGAAAACACGGCAAAAACTGCGTATGTGCGTCTGCAAAGAACGTTTGTCTACAAGAAGAACACATACAATTCCCAAAAGAAAGTTCTTCTGTCCGCAACCGACGCTTGCGAGTCCGAAAACTACTACATCAAAGTTCAACAGGCAAGTTCGATTCAACAACCCGACTTCAATAAGCCCGAATATGCGGATTACGCATACAAGGAGTACGTTGACAGCGACAATCTCTACTACATCTCTCTTGCATTGAGAGGCAGCCTGTTCTTGCAAGCGGGCAAGATTTACTTCGACTATGCAACGTACAAGGGAGTGTACAACTCTGTCGTCAACAAGATAACCGATGAGAGTTTGTATCAGGAAGTTCCGGACAGCGTTCTTGCGAAGATTGCATACAAGAAGTTCCAAGGCGACTACGTCAAAGTCACCGATACAACAGAAATCGCAACGCTCAAAGCCAACAACGGTTTGTATGTTTTGCTAAACGGAGAACTTGACGAGAAGTACAGCGGCGTGAACGAAGCACTCGGCGACGTTTTGGGCAGTTTGCTCGGCGCAATGACCGGCAAAATCCAAATCACAGAGGATATGACGTTCAACGTCTACTTCTCGCTCAGATTGAACCTCGGCTTCAAACTCTACATTCTCCCGTCGTTCGGCATCGACGTTCGCGACCTTGACGTTGCAATCGACGTTTGGGGCGAACAGAACGACTTGATGGAAAACGGCAATTATGTCACGAGCGAAGACAGAGACGCAAACAACTACAGCGGCAAACTCCTCGACGGCACCAAGCCCCACATCCTCGGCATCTATTATGACAACGACAAAGACACTGGCAAAGCGGGTCTGTATGTTGACGCCGAGGCATTGCTCGGCAAAGACGCAAAACTCTTTGTGGATATGAGCGAGTACTCTCTCGAAGATGTGATCACAGGTCTTGTGGCAGGCATCGGCGAAGACGCGAGCGCAACCGATGCGTCCGTTGCTTCCGACAGCGTGACGGCGCTCAACCCCGACAAACAAAGCGCAGACACGACGAGTTTGTTTGTCAACATATTCACCAACGCTCTTGCGCTCAACGTCACGTCGGGCTTTGCGAAAGTCCTCATCAGAGAACTTTTGCCCGACAACGCAAGCATTGCGGATATGTTGCCCAACCTCAAGGTATATCTCAAACAAAACCTCAATCCGTACGACATCACGATAGGCGCAATCCTCTTCAACGAGGAGGGCGATATCCCCGTGCTCAATCTCGGACTCAACATTCAAGGGCTCAACGGCGTGGAGGGCGAATCCTCGTCCATAGAGTTTGGTAGAAAAGAAGACATTTTGGCAATGCAACAAGGCTCCAACGCAATCTTCTACTATGCGAACTTCTACCGCGACAACGGCAACACGGATTACGACAACTACTACGGAAAGAACTACAACGCCAAAGACTACGTCAAACTCTTCCATGACCCGACGACGGGTTACGATTATATCGAAAATGCGGACGGCGAGCTCTACACGGGCAAAGACGCAGACGGCAAGACGGTTGCAGGTCCCGAAGACAGATATATGAAAGCCGCGCCCGTTATGAGCGAAGTGCTTGCTTCGAGACAGTTGGCATACGAAGGCGACATTTATACCGACGTTGAAGGCGTGTATGTGCTTGTTTACAAACGCCTCAACGACATCGCAGGCAACAACAATCTCGACGAAGACACTTACAGAGAGTACAGAAACCTTGTCAAGAGCGAGCAATTTGCAACCTTCACGGGCACGCTCTACACGGTTGACAACAACGGCAACTTCGTCAAGACGGACAAAGACATCCTTCAAGGCTTCACGGGCGAGGGCAATTTGCAATACGCTCTTGCAAGCGACTATACCGGCGCATCCGCATACGAAACGGGCAAAAAGGTTGTGTACAACGGACAAGAGTACTATCCGATCGACCCCAACGAAAACGGATACACCGATATGAGCGAAGCGGATGCTTTCGCAGCGCAATATCCGAACGTCAAGGTCTACAAACAAGTCACCGATTTCACCAACTACACCAAAGCGTTGGCGCTCAATCTCGGCGATTTGCTCGGCGGCGGCACGTTTGACGTTGCAAGCGTACTTGCCGACCTCGAATGCGTCGAACTCGGCTTGAACCTCGACATCAGAATGACGCTCGACGACGTCATCAACTGGACGTATCAATTCACGCAGTTCATTGACGATCCGCAAATCGGCGAATACTTCTACTTCATCGCGACCTCGCTTGAAAACAGCAAGGAATTCCAAAGCCTCATCGGCTTGAACCTCGATCTCAAAGTGTATTTGAAGACGGCAAACCTCGTCAAGATGATCGCAGGCGACAACAGCGTGGGCATCCTGCAAGTTCTCGAAGGTGCGAAGATTTATCTCGAGTTGACGTATGAAACCAACTTCCACGGCAACGAGAAGCCCAAGGCGCTCTTGTGGGTTGAAGTGAAAGACGGCAAACTCTATCTCAACATCGACGCGAGCCAAATCGGCGACATTGTCGGTTGGGGCGACTTCTTCTCCTACGGCGTTGTCGACGGTCTCGATCTTTCGAGCATACTCGGCAGCATCGCAACCACCGCAAGTGCGCAAGCGTTGACGGCGGCGGACGACGAGGAGGAAGTCAACACCGGTTTGATTCCTGCAAACATCTGGAGCATTCTCAACGTCGTTCTCGGCAGATTGCTCATCGCAAACGACTTTATCACGGTCGGACTCAACGAAACTCTTATCGCAGACCTCGTCGGTATGCTTGCGGACAGCGACAGCGCAGTGCTTCAAGGCATCAGCGAGTTCTTGCCAAAACTCTACACAACCGACACGAAGGACACCAGCGGTATCACCATCAACTTCTACGGCAACTCGCCCAGTATCGACATCAACCTCGGCTTCAAGGTCGGCACGCTCTACTATGAGACGGTCAACAACTACAATGCGATGTACGGCGCAAGCGGCAAGTACTTCAAGGGAAGCGACTGGTCGGGCGCAACGTTCAAGAAGGAATCGGACGGCGAATACACAGTTGGCAATGGCGCAGATGACGACAACACATATGTCCTCGTATCCACCGACGATTACGCACTCGTTGCGTACGCATATCCGGCATGGGCAGGCGACACCTACGACTACGTCGCGGCGACAAATACATTTACAAAGCACACCGCAAGCGATACGAAGGGCGCATATCTCAAACAAGGCGACTTCGCAATCGCAATTTCCCTTGGCAAACTCTATGCGACGGTCAACAAAGACTTCTCCGTCGACAAAGACGAGAAATTTGCCGACAGAAACGCAGACAATTCCATCAAGTACGTCTATGTCGAATCCAAAGACGGCGAATACGTCAAGGATGCGGGCGGAACGTATCGTCTTGCAACGGATGCGGACATCGAAGAAGTGCATTACGCAAAACAAGCGTCCTACGGCAACTATGTGAAGTTGCAAAACGCAACGGCGCATCTCGAGATGTCCATTGAAATTTCGATGTACAGCAGCGGCAATGCGGGCAACGCCAACATAATTGATTTGAGCGAAATCCTCGACTTGATCATGGGGCTCATCAACCCCAACAGCGCAATCAGCGGCTCTCAACTCAAACTCAACATCGCCAACGAATTCGGCAACAACAGCGGCGCGTTCCTCACGCTCGACCTTGTTGCGAACATCGATGTTGAAACTTACAAAGTGGAACTCGGACTCGAACTCAACAAGAAGACGGCAAGCATGGCGACCGAAAAGACGTTGCTTGGACTTTACCTTGTTGAAAACGCAGTGTACGTCGACCTCAGCGGCATACTCGGCGAAACGGCGAAGATTGCGGTGACCGACCTCAACCTTGACGGTTTGCTCGAAGGCGTGCTCGGCAAGTTCCTTGCCGAAGATGACGCAACCGACGCGTCCGGCGCAAGCATTGCAAGCAAAGACGATATCGGCACAATCGAAGAAAACAAAGATCATTTGAAGGATTACGCATACTTTATGATCAACGTCACGCCGCAAAAACTCTTGCTGCAACTCAATGCGGACTTTGTCAACGCGATCTACAAGAAGATTATGGCGATTCGCGGACTCGAACAAAAGGATTTGATCCCCGACATCGGCGACTTGCTTGTCAGAATGGACGCAACAAGCGGCAAGACTACTATCAGCTTGAATCTTAGATTCAGCGACGGCTTGTACTTCTGCCTCGACATTCCGTCTGCAAGCATCACAAAAGACATAAGCGAGAGCATTGCGACTCACTTCGGACTTTCCACTGAAGACAAGAAGTTCTATAAGCAACTCACGCAAGATGAACTTGCAGCAAATCCGTCGCAAGAAAAATATGTCAAGAATGCAGCAGGCGAGTATGTCCTCGACGAAAACCCCGTTGACGAAAGCAAGACGTATTACAGACACACTCACACGGCACAAGTGCCGAGAGATTATATCGAAATTCTCTCTCTCGACCTCGACTCTCTCATCAATGGCACGGGTACGTTTGACATATCCTCGCTCAATTTGCCTACAATCGGTCTCAAAGCGTCGCTCAACCTCACTATGACGTCAAAGAATCTCAAACCCGGACAAAACGGCTACGATGAATCGTTGGCAGGCTGGGTGCAAGATTTGCTTGCAAATCTGCTTGGCGGCACGGCACTCTTGGGCAAGTTTACTGCACTTACATATGTGGACGCAAACACGCTCAACGACGGCTCGTCGGTCTATACGGGCAAGGTCTACACCAAAAATTCGAGTGGCGACTACATCCTCCACTCCGAAAAGACGTATGTCAGCGGCACGACTTACTACAAGTACACTCTTGCCGACGTCAACATCACGATGGCAAACGAGATCAACCTCACCATTGACATCGCTGCAAACGTCAACCTTGCGCCTATTCTCGCATACGGCATCGGCGGCATTTTGTACAGCGACATCGCAGTTGACATCTCGTTGGGCAAACCCGTAGGCAGCAATCTTATCAGTCTCTACTATCTCGGCTCGTCCAGACTTATGAAGAAGAACGGCACGAACTGGGAACTCAGTGTGGCAACAAGTGCCACATATACATCCAATGAAATCTATTCCGATGCACTCTACATTGACGCCAGCGGCTTGGGCCTTGGCAAAATCAAACTTCAAGGCATCGCAGGTTTGCTCGGTGCAACTCCGAGTTATGACGCAAAGGCGGCATCCGGCGCAAGCGTAAGCGCAGACGCAACGACATCCGACGCAGACACTGCGGCAAGCAATGCGCTTTACTTGCAAGTCGACATCCAAAACGGACGTCTCGGTGTGACGTTTGACAATGCGTTTATCACAACGCTTATCGGAATGCTCGGACTCGACCTTGGCGACATCGAACTTCCGCCCATCAAATCGGTCAAACTTGACGTGAACCTCGGCGCAAAGGGACTGGATTCAATCAACCTCAACGCGCAACTCGACAGTGTTGGCACGGGCGCGAACATCAAGATAAGCGACTTTGACATTGCCTTGGGCAAGAGCATGGTGGACAATGAAAACCTCATCGAAGAAGTCAAGACAGGCTACACCGGCTTGACCTATTCGAAGACGTCGGGCTTGATGTCCCTTGTCCAAAACGTCATTGACAGTTTGAAGCCGGGTCTTTCCATTAACATCCAAAACAAAGTGTGGCAGTTGACGCAGGCAAAAGGTGTTGCTACGTTGTATCAGGATTCCAGCATAACGCTCAGCGGCAAAAAGGTTCTCACGTCAACCAATATCCCGGATTCTTCACCTCAAAAATACAATATTCGTCTTGATTTGGAGAGCAATAGGGCAGATACCGGACTTTCCGCAATATTGGGTGGCAACAACATCTTTATCACCAACATCACGCTTCCTTCGGGCGGCTTGGTCGGTACGGTCGCACCGTTGATTTCCGCACTCAACTGTCTTGACCTCGGCAGTATGCTCGGTAGTTCGCCGCTTCTCGCGCTCGTAAAAGGCACTGACGGCGACGACGCAACCTATGAATATCCGACTGCAAAGACGGCTTCGGACACCGCTACGGCAGCGGCAGATTCCGGCTACACATATCCTCTCAACCTTGAAAATCTCATCAAGAGCATTGAGGTCAACTTGTTCAACGACAACGGATATTGGCCGTATTTCAGCGGTGCAACCGCAGTGTCCAACGGCGCAGGCAAGATTTCCGTCAAGGTCAAACTCAACAAGGACGCTTACAATGAACTTATCATCAAGGTTATAACTGTGGTTCTCGGCTTGATGAAAGATGTGGTTGAAAAAGATAATGAAGCGTATTTCGGCGACGTTCAACAGGCGCGTGGCTACGAAACAACGAGTGGTTTGGTTTGGGAACAACACGAGATAGGCGATGTCCTCATCAGTGGTGTTGGAAAATCCAATGAAATCACCAATATTTTCAATACGCTTCAAGGTATGGTTGACAGGAATGCTTCAACGGATGAAAAAGTTGAGTATTTGGAACCGATTGCTAGATCATTGCCTGTGTCTATGACAAAGTGGGCATTGCTGTTTGCACTCGACGCGGCAGGCGTATCGCTTAGTTTCGGCACAATCAAGAATGTTGCAAGCGAAGTCATCGAAGACTTGAACTTCCTTCTCGGCGGCATTCTTCCCATTCCGTTTGCAACCGGCGACATCGATCCGTCCATCAATCTCTATATCGACCTCAATCCGACGGCAAGCGAATACGGCTGCACGAGCGGTCAAACCGTAAAACCCGGCATTCAAGCCATCGAAATTATGGTCAATGCAGAGAAGACCGGCATCGGCGCGTCGGAATCGATGAAGTACAACAAAGCAAAAACCACCACAATGAGTTCCATGAGCACCATGGCAAACGGCGGTGGTGCATCCGGCACTACAACGAATTTGGGAGAGGCGTGGGACTTCTTTATGATTCGCATCACGCCGTACAGCACGGTTGACAATACATTCAACACCGGTTTGTTGTATTTCGACGAGGCGGAAAGTGCAGACCCAATCGCAACCCAAGTCACACCGCCATCCGAAATCGTCATCGACGATCCGGCAACCAGATCGGGCAATGCGGTGAAGGCTGACGGTTCGACAACGGCTATCACCTTGCGCGACAGTGCGTTCTTGGACGCAACGGTGTTCCCGCAATATGCCAACGTCAAATTCCCCGTTGTCCTTAGCGGAAAACAAATGGTGTCCTATGACAACTCAGGCAGTTACAATGACGCACCCGGCTCGCAAATCGTTTGGGATGCGGCAACCGTCGATTTGACTGCGGCAACTTCCGAAGACGAAAACGGCAGACGACTTGCAGGTTATGTATACGGCTACGCACTCAACGTGGTGCTTTATGCAATCCCCGTCTACGTCACCAACGACAAGGAAGCACAAACGCAATCCATCAAGGGATACTACAACATAAACGGCAAGTATACCGAAAAGGCACTGGGAATCGACATCGACACCAACAGTTCCAAGTATATGGCGGAATTGCCCGACCTTGTGAGAATTCCGTTCAGAACGGGCGGTAAGCAGACGTTTGCAACCTACCTCAAGGATTCTGCAGGCAACATGGCGTATGCAATCATCGACCCGATAAGCAGTGCGCCGTCTGAAACAATCAACGGCAGTGCCTATCAGATTCTTGTTCAACCCACGGCAGATGAAATCACCGCTGGCGCAGAAGCAAACGTCAATACGGACGGCAACAAGTTCTTGCTGATGCCTGCATACATCGCAGGTCTTGTGACTGAAAAGGACAGCAACGGCAACGACGTTTACAAGACGGTTAAGGTTTCAAACGAGGACGGCACTCAAGTCGAATACTATGTCCTCAGCCGCAGCAAGTTGCCCACGGGCAAAGCGTTCCCTGCAGGAACAATCGATTGGAACACCGACGACTTCAAGTACGATTGGCAAGGCTCCACCGATTGGTCAAGTGGCGCAACCAGCACTGTCCAAGTCGGATTCACATACCAATGGGGTCTTGGCAAGGCAGTTGAAGACACAATTTCGTTGACCGCGAAGAACTACAAGATTTCAAGGCTCACGTCAATGTCTACGGACGCAAGCGGCACGACTTCGCAAACGCTCAAGAGCGAACGCGATTCTGACGGAAACTACACGACGGTTCTCGAAATTAAGGCTATGGATATCGATGCCGATATGCAAAACC
Organism: bacterium; assembly: GCA_963620965.1. GTDB lineage: Bacteria > Bacillota > Clostridia > Christensenellales > CAG-917 > CAG-475. The sequence continues at coordinate 21,447 of CAVFCJ010000001.1, read as the reverse complement.
TTGTGACATATCTGAGCGGCTTCAAATATGTAAGCGGCAAGTTTACAAGCGAAAGTTCGATGTCGGGCTTCGACGTCGAGTGGGATACGGCAGAACTCGAAAAAGCGCTTCAAGCAATCACCACCAAAGATTCGAACGGCAACGCTGTCGTAAACTTCTACAAGGGTCTTGACGTGACAATCAAGGCAAAGGTCGGCGGCGATAGATTCAGCATCTTCACGTCGGTGACAAAGACGTCTACCTCTACAGACAAGACGGGCTTTGTCGGCAAGAGCGAGAGCTTCGCAGGCAAGTTTGCACAAGAAGTCGATGTCAGAATCGTAATCAAACCCTATGTGTTCGATTCGATGGCAAAATCGCTCGTATTCGATCAATATCAATATGAGAATATAACGGCTGATTCCTTCGGCACGGCATACCAAATCAACGTCAAAGACGCACAGGGCAACACGAGCGTCGAAAACTTGACTGTCGGCAACGGACTCTTTGTCGAAGCACCGTTCATCAAGGTGGGCGAAACCTATCACAATGCGTACAGCAACGGTGTGCATGACCTCAAGTCCGACGAAATCACCTATGAGGGTTACAGCAATCAAAGGACATATCCGCTCTATGCAAAACTCGTCATCGGCACAGAGTACAGCGGCAAGCAAGAGGTTTACGTTCCCATCGAAGTGAACGAAATTAAGCCTTCGGCCGTGTCGCTCACTGTCGAGCATGACAACACTCTCAACCCGACTTGGTACGAGAGCGAGGCCTATGAAAAGTTCAACGTTTCTGTCGGTATGAACACGTACACTATGTTCCCCGACTGGACGACGGTGCAGTATTACACCAACGCCGCTTGCACGAAACTCAAATCGCAACAAAACATCTTTGACGGCGGTACGATTTACGCGCAAGTCGAAGCCTACGCAACTGCGGACGGCACGAAGAACGGCACGAAACTCGCGCTTGTCAACACTGGCAAGACGGACGAGAACGGCGAGCCTATTTATTCGGCGCAAAAGATCACCCTCCGACTCAACGTCGAACAACAAACCATACAATCCGTAAACTTCTTCTATGACGAGACAATCGGCGACGTTGCGGCATATGTCAGAAAGTATGCAAACGACGAAGCGAAACTTGCCGAGCTCAAAGCAAAACTTGCGGATATAAGCAACTACACCGGCAGTGTATATCAACAAACGCACGTCAGTGACGGCACTGCGTTCGGCATCGATCCGATCAACTTCGCAACCAACCCGAGCGACTACTTCAAGACGAGCGATTGGGGCGACGCGATCGGCGGCACGCCTGTCAAGATCAACTTGGTTAAGGGCGATTCCTACATCGCATACGTCAGAGCGTTTGACACTGTCGTTTCGAGCAAGGGCATCGACGGCACCGACAAAGTGCAAACCGTCTATATGACGATAGGCAACGATAAAGTTCAATTCAACGTCAACATCCCGAGTTATGAGTTCACAGACGGCACGATGAGCGACACAACACTCGCATTTGTAGACGGCAAAGTCGCAGGCACGGACGGCGACATGTTGCAATTCAACTACAACGTGTTTAACGAGTGGAAGTTGCCAAGCAAAGCGACCGTACAAACCGCACAAGGCGTCGGCGAAATCACCATTGACGTCAAGTGGGTTGACTATGCTGCTCCTAACAAAGACGAATTGAAGTCGGACGAGGACGGCAAGTTGTACGTTGAGCGCGAGTACTTCTTCTTCGACGGACTTTCCATGCGCTATCCGAGCGCAGGTGCGTTCACTGCAAAGATTTATCTTGAAGGCTTCAATACGAACGTAACAATCGAACCGAACGGAATGAGCCGCAACTACGACGTATTCGACAAGTTCGAGTTTGCTCGCACCGCAACCGTCAAAGTCGGCGACACGACATATTACAACGTTCCTATCCACTGGGAGAGCACGGCTATGCCGACTGCGGACGAAATCAATCAGGGCAGTTTCACTCGCAAGATGTATGTGCTCGGCGTATACGTTGAAGGTCAAGATATTTACAGCGACTACACCGTGACAATCAACAACGACTTTACGATTGACAAACTTACGGGCGGCTACAAGGCAGACAACTTTGCAATCAATGTTGCAAAAGACAACTTCTATCAAGGCTTGCCCAAGAGCGCAAACGTCAAGGTCGGCACAAAGACCATCCCCGTCACGCTTGCATGGAGCGACGACTACACCGCACAGAGCGGCTTTGACGGCAATATGGCTCTCACAATCACATCCAAAGACGGCGACGAAGTCGTGCTCGAAAGTGTTGTGAATGTGGCTGTAAAGGTCGAATCCGCAGGCATCACCGGTCTTGCGGCAGGACAAAAATACGTCCTTGATCCGTATGCAAAGAGCGGCACGCTCTTTGAATCGGGCAGTTTGCAAGAAGTCAACGTCAGCGGCAGCGATAACACGCAATACGCCATTGTCGAATACGAATTAGATGATCAAGCGTTCTATGACAACATCGCTTCGTCCTTCGGCAAGAAGTTCAAAGTTGCGGTGACCTACAAGTACAACGCGGGCAAGAACGCCAACGTCGAAACCGGCGAAATAGAAGTGTACGTCGTTAACAGAAACATTATGTTTATGTCCGACTACGCAAATCGCTCGATTGTGGTGGATACGTTCCTCAACAAAGACGCTTCTTATCTCGACAATTGGATGAGAATCACGACGATGGGCGGCGACACGTTCGACGCGTACTTCGACTGGTCCGATGTTGACAAACTCATCAAGAGCGGCAAGAGCAACTCGGCATATATGGCGACTGCGATTGTTGGCATCGAGAAAGCAAACGGCGGCTACGTCCTTGAGGATATCACCGACGACAACAAGGTCAACCCGACTTACGTCGCAATCGAGGATTACATCGAGTACAAGCAAAAGACGGATGCGAACTTCGCCCTCACTGATGAAACGAGATATATGCTCGCAAAACAACGTGTCAACATACCGGTCACGGTGCTCGATCGCACGATTGTGGACGCGGAACTCTTGCTTGACGACACTGGCCTCAGATATCTGTATTCTGACACGAGCAAGTATTCCACAATCACCGACACGCTCATCGACAATACCGACGGTGACGGCAGATACATCGACATCGTCTACAACAAGACGACCGGTATGCCCGAACAATACGTCTACTACAACCACTTTGCATACGTCGGCGCAGACAAACTGCCTGATACGATGCAACTTACGTTTGCAAACGGCGATGTCGGCGAATACCACATCACTTATGAAAACGCGCCTTCGGCAAGCGACCTCGCAGGGCTTACGTCAACTCTCGAGAGAAAGATGATCGTACATGTGTGGAACTCGGAAGCCAAAGAAATCGAGGTTACGGATGCGTTTGAAATGACCATCAAGATTCGCGTGTCCAAGGTTACGCTCACAAACAGCGACCTTGCATACAACGATATGTCGGTCGGCTCGTACAAGTACAACAAAGACGTGTATGCAGACAGAGAAAACACCGTCTATGACACAAGCAAATATGCTCAAACGGCAACGTTCTACGTCGGCGCACAATTTATGCTTGCACAAACTTGGTGGACGGAAGGCAGATCCGAAAATGCAGGTAAATTCACCTACAACAGCACCTACACCAAACGTCACGGATTCACCGACACCGACGGCGAAGTTTATCCCGGAATCTACAGCGTGTACTCTGCGAATAACGAGTTTAAGGCGGAAGGTCAGGAAGGAAACTACACCGGCGTCAAATTCTACACCTACAATGCCGACACCAAGAACTACATTCTGTACACCGGCGAGGTGACGTACGCATCTGCGGACACGACCTATAAGAGCGAAAGCGGACAAGACCTCTACATCCTCGTTTACGTGACAACTCAAACACTCAACGCAAGTTGGGATGCGAGCAGCGTAAACTACACCTATAGAGGAGGCAACGTTGCAGTAGAGGCAACTCTCACAAGCAATGCTTCGGGCAACAGCGCAACATCGAAAGTCGATGTCACCATACACGTCAACAACAGCAAAGCGACAGGCGACGCAACGCTCGTAGAAGGCGACACCTGCGGCTTGTTGTCCGGTGGCAAATTCGTCATCGACCCGTATGCAGATGGCAATGTCTTTGAAAGAAAGACGGGTTACAGCGGCGATCGCTATGAGCCGTCCACAACGGATGAGGGCACTTATGTCAAGAACAATCTTGACGGAACATACAAACTTGTCAACGGACAATATGTGCTTCTCAGCGAAGACGAACTCAACAGAGATTACGCAAACTTCCCGACAAGACTCACCGTCACGCTTGCAAACGGAACCAAGGTCGACGTGCCTGTAACGTGGGATTTCAGCGGTGTCAACGTGACGTATGCGGGCGGCGAATACTATGCATACGCAATCGTCAACTACGACGGTAAGTACAACTACACTGCAACAGATTCGACTTCTGCAAACGAAGTCGGCACGCAGCGTATCAAATTCACCGTCAACGTGATTGACAGAAGCGTCAAGGCAGGCAAAGACGGCATCGCAAACGAAACCGAACTCAAGAAACTTGCAGGTTACGCCTATGGCGTAAACAGTGGCGTTGCGGCTTACATCAATCCGTATGAGTATATCAAGCCGACGATGCCAACCTCGATTTCTCTCAATGAGCGTCAGGCGGACGGAACATATACGGCTCAAACGTACTCGACAACAAGCGATACGAGAAAACTGGCATGGTCGTTTGATGAATTTAGACCTTCCTACAACGGCGGCGTGATTTACGTCACTGCAAAACTTATCGGCGTTGACGGAAACGTCCAAACCTACAAGATTCCGTTCCTCGTCCAGAAGATGGAAGCAACCAACATCACGGAGGCTCAAACCACCGTCACGGGCGGGGTGACCAAACTCACGGCGAAGTCTGGCGGTTACAGTTCGAGCATCTCGTCGGGCGTTGCAGACAGTGCGTTCAGCGTCGATCCCAACGATCCGAACAGATTGACAATGCCGTTCACCTACATCGGCAAGTTCAACGTCTACAATCCGACGTACAATGCGATAGACGGCACGGTTACGTATCCGGAGACGGCGTCCACGACAACTGAGATTGAATTCTTCTATGCAATCGTGTCTATGCCTGCCGACGAGCAATACACCGTCACGTCAAGCGGAATCACGACAAGCGCAAGCGGAAGCAATGCAACCGTCCAACTCGGCGACCAAGAACGCATCTCGGTGAATATCGATCAAACCAACTCAACGCTTCAACCGACCAAACTGGCGGTGTCGAGTTTGTACAGCGGCACTACGCTCAACATGACAACAACCGTAAGCGGAGCAAGCGTCAACATAGTTTGGTTCGGCACCGTTGAAGTCTATTTGGTCAGCGACAAGGTGAATGCTGCCGCAACATATGCGGTCATGTTCTCGTCCTCCGGCGCAAATGTAACGCTTCCCACATACGCAGACCGCAAGGTTGTTTACAAACTCTATGCAGCGATAGGCACGGTTGTGGACGGCAACGGCACGGTCGTGACAACTCAACCGGCAACAAAGGACTTTGCAGATTCGCACACCGCAGTTGAAGAAGGACAAACCATACCCGAGTATCAAGTTTTGTCCGACATGGCAACAATTACAATCAACGGCTGATTGAAAGCGTATGATTAAACAAAAACCGAAAGCCTCGCAAAAGCGGGGCTTTTGCTTTGTCACGAGCGGATTTTTTTGGCAACAGAAACAGTGCAAATGCAAATTTTTATTGAAAATATCTTTGCTTGTGATATAATACATATAACAAAAGCAACGGAGGCACCTATGGGACTCATCAAAAGACAACTCCTCAAAGTCATCGGTTGGGAAGACAGTTCACAAAACACATTAGTACACAAGTTTGAATGCGACGACAGATATGCGATTATGAAGGGATCCGAACTTATCGTTCGTCCGTCGCAAGCCGCCATATTCGTGTATCGCGGAAGCATATGCGATGTTTTCACGGAGGGCAGTTGGAAACTTGACGAAGGTTCGACGCCTGTGCTCACCGCGCTCGCAAACTGGAAATACGCATTTGAAAATCCCAAACAAATCGAAGTGTACTTCGTCAGTTTGAAGAGATTCACTCAAATGAAGTGGGGCACGCCCAATCCCGTTATGATGCGTGACAAAGACTTCGGAATGATTCGCATCGCAGGCCACGGAGAGTACTCCTTCCATGTTATGAATCCGCAAGTCTTCATGAAAGAGATTTTCGGCGCAACGCATTCCTACAAGACGGAGGACATCGAGGAGCATCTCAAATCTCTGGTGCTTGCTCAACTCACCGATATGCTCGGCGAATGTGAGATTCCCGCACTCGAACTTGCGGCAAATTATCTTGAAATCGGCGACACGGTTTGCAAGGAAGTGAAGCCCCGATTCAATGAACTCGGTCTTGACATCGACTCCGTCATCGTGCGCAACTTCAAGTTGCCCGAATCTGTCGAAAAAGCGATGGATCAACGCACCACGCTCGGTGTATTTGACGGCAAGATGGGCGAGTATGCTCAATACGAATCCGTGCAAGCAATGCGTGACGCGGCAAAGAATCCCGGAATGGGTGGTATGTTCGGCGCGGCGGGTATCGGTCTTGGAATGGGTGCAAGAGTGGGCAATCAATTTGCACAAAATCTCGACGATGCGCAAACGCAGAAAGTCAAATGCTCAAGATGCGGTGCGTCCGTCAAATCCGGTGCTAAATTCTGTCCCGAATGCGGTGCGAAAGTCGGTGCAGAGGAAACGGTCAAATGCCCCAAATGCGGCGCAAACGTTCCTCAAAGCGCAAAATTCTGCGCAGAGTGCGGGCAGCCTATGAGCGTTTCTTGTCCAAAATGCGGTGCAAAAGTCAAACCAGGCATGAAATTCTGCCCCGAATGCGGCGCAAAAATCGGCTGATAGAGGGCAAAGATAGGTTTTATCACATATGGCAAGCGATTTTGAATACAGCGTTTCGGCTGTAGTAAAGTGCCAAAACTGCGGCGCGGATATGGTTTACGATCCCGAAAAAGGAGCGCTTCATTGCGCCTATTGCGACGCAACTCGTACAATCGACAAAAAGGTTTGTATAAAGCGAGTCTACGACGAAACATCGCTCAAGGAGGGCGAAGTGAAGGTTGACAACGCAACCTACAAATGTCCCAACTGCGGCGCCGATATCCAACTCGCACCTTTCGACACTGCGCTCAAATGTCCATATTGCGGCGGTACGAACGTTGTCAAGCTCGAAGATATGGAAGGACTTAAACCCGACAGCATTCTTCCGTTTGCGCTTTCTCAAAATCAGGCTTCGGCGGCGGGCAAAAAGTGGATAAAAAAGAAGATTTTTGCACCTATTAAATTAAAAAAAAGTTTCAAGGTGGAAAATTTCAAGGGGGTGTACATTCCGTCCTATGCGTTCACCACAAACGCAGACTCCACTTATGACGGACGACTCGGAGAACGCCGCACGAGAACGGTGGGAAGCGGCAAGGATCGACATATAGAAACCTATATCGAGTGGTACAATGTCAAAGGCTCGACCAACAATCACTTTGAGGATATGGCGGTTGAGGCAAGCACGCAACTCAACCAAAAAGAGATGAATAAGATTTTGCCCTACGACACCGACAACCTCGAAGCTTACAACAAGGATTACATCGCAGGCTTTTCGGCAGAGAAGTACGACACTTCGCTCGAGGACGGATTCGGCATCGCAAAAGACCAGATGGATGATGCCATTCGAAAACGCATCATCAACAGTTACGGTGCGGACGTTGTGGATTATCTTAACGTTCATACGACCTACTCGGACACTGCCTTCCGCTATATGATGTTGCCGCTTTGGGTTTGCGCATATATTTATCGCAAAAAAGGTTATCGCTTCATCATAAACGGCAGGACGGGCAAGTCAACAGGCAAATCGCCCGTATCGCCGCTCAAAGTCATCTTCACCGTGCTTGTTGCACTCGGGCTTATCGTGCTTGCTGTGTGGCTGTATCTCAACGGATATCTTGACTTCGAATAAACTGCGCGCTTCCCGTGCGGCAGTGAGAGATTCGCTCGCTTTCGGCGCATAATACAACAAAAAACAAAACATAACATACAGTCTACAAACGGAGGTAAAAACAATGGTAACAAAAGATATGCTCATCATCGACGTACTCGCACAAGGCGACCCCGACAAACTCGCTCAAGTGTTGCAAGAGAGCGGAATGCATTGCTTGCATTGTATGCTCGCACACGGCGAAACTCTCGAAGAAGCGGCGGCAGTGCACGGCATCGACGTTGACGAACTCGTTGCAAAACTCAATGCGGCTATTGGAAAATAACGCTATAAACGCATAGAAAAAACCGCAAAAAACAACAAAACAATCGAAAAATAACATCAAAGAAAACTTCAAAACAACATCAAAAAACACATAAGAAACGCTGTTTTTCAGCGTTTTTTTATGCCGTTTTTCATTGATTTGCCATGTCGATTCTCAAACGTGTGCAATTTTTTTGCGTACACACCCGTGTTTCAATTTGGTTTTTGCGTTGTTTTTACATAAAACGGCACAGAGCGCACGCAATGAGCGCACCCAAAAGGGTACAGAAAAGCGACACAGGGATAGCGTAGCGCAACTTCTTGACCTTGCACGCAGAGAAGTAAACGGCGGTTATATATAATATGGTTTCGCTGCCACTCGCGATGACGCAGGCGCACCTTGCTATGTAGGAATCAGCGTCGTATTTTGTTATTATATCTTCGAGTATGGCAATAGTGCCGTTGCCCGAAAGGGGTACAAGCAAGAGGACTTCGGCAACCTCGCTCGGTATGCCGATATAGGCAAGCGGCACTGCAAGCCAGCCCGAAATTATGTCGGAAAGTCCGCTTGCTTTGAACATCTCTATACACACGAATATGGACGCAATGTAGGGAAAGATGTCAATGACAAGGGTTAGCCCGTCTTTTGTGCCGAGCAAAAAACACTCGTACACTTTCACCTTTTTGACAATGCAAACGATGATGAGAAGTATGAGAAGGACGGGCAGTATATACATGCTTCCGCTCATAATTCACCCCTTTGCGATTTTGCACCGAATTTACGAAACGAAGGTTTTATTTTGCGGTTTACGCTAAATAAAGCGCTTGTTTTGTCGTTTGAATCGTTTTTATTCTTTTTTAGCGAAAGCACTTTGCAAAGAATCATTCCGCACAAAGTGGCTATGCCGCTGGATATCAAAGTGGGCAAAATCACGTCGGACGGACTTTGCGAATTTGCGCTTGCCCTAAGCGCAATCACGGTTGCGGGAACAAGTTGAATGGAGGTTGCGTTTATCACAAGCAACATAATCATGTTGTCGGTCGCTCTGTCGCTTCCGTCGCTCATCGCGCTCATCGCCTTTATGCCTGCGGGGGTTGCCACGCCGCCCATTCCGAACATATTTGCGGCAAGATTCACGCAGATTTTGTCATATGCGTTGTCCGATTCGTTTTTGAAAATCTTGCATACTACTGGACGCAGAATCTTCGACAGTTTTTTGTCGAGGGCAGTTGCTTCCACCATTTTCAAAACGGACAGCCACACGGCGTATATTGCGCACAGTTTGAAAGATAGTTCGATTGCGCCACGTACACCTTCTATCATCGTGGGGAAGGCGGATTCGGGGGAGCGAACGGTCATCAGCACCAAAGATATTGCCGTTATCAACAAAAATGCAACGTTCATACGATATTGTATTTTTCGCTTCGCGCGCATATGCACTTATGATTTACTTTTATAAATAAAAGATGTATAATGTATAAATCAATCCAAAAGGCGGACATCATTAGTCTGCCGACGAGGTGAATATGCAAGACAAAAAGAAATTTTATATGACCACGGCAATCGCCTACGCTTCGGGCAAGCCCCACATCGGAAACACCTATGAAATCGTGTTTTCCGATCTCGTTGCAAGAGCAAAGCGTATGGAAGGTTACGACGTGTTTTTCCAAACAGGCACGGACGAACACGGTGAAAAAATCGAACTCAAGGCGCAAGCGGCAGGGATGACGCCCAAAGAATTTGTGGATCAAAAAGCCGCAGACATCAAACGCATATGGGATTTGATGGACACAACTTATGACAAGTTTATCCGCACCACCGACAAAGAGCACGAGCAGCAGGTGCAAAAGATATTTGAAAAATTCTATAAACAAGGCGACATCTACAAAGGCTCGTACAAGGGTTGGTACTGCACGCCTTGCGAATCGTTTTGGACGGAAAGCCAACTCGTCGACGGCAAATGCCCCGACTGCGGCGGCAAAGTCGAGATGGCGGAAGAAGAAGCGTATTTCTTCAATATGAGCAAATACGCCGACCGCCTTTTGAAATACTACGACGAACACCCCGATTTCATCGTTCCCGTGTCCCGCAAAAACGAGATGGTCAACAACTTTTTAAAGCCCGGACTTCAAGACCTTTGCGTGTCGAGAACGTCGTTCTCTTGGGGCATTCCCGTGACGTTCGACAAACGCCACGTCGTATATGTCTGGCTCGACGCGCTCACCAACTATATTACGGGTATCGGTTTCGACGCAGACGGCAACTCAAGCGACTTGTACAAAAAGGCATGGCCTGCCGACGTGCATATCATCGGCAAAGACATCGTGCGTTTCCACTCGATTTACTGGCCCATTTTCCTTATGGCACTCGGCGAGCCGCTTCCAAAACAGATTTTCGGTCATCCGTGGCTGTTGCAAGACGGCGGAAAGATGTCCAAGTCCAAAGGTAACGTCATTTACGCCGACGACCTCGTGGACTATTTTGGCGTGGACAGCGTGAGATATTTCCTTCTTTCGCAAATGCCTTTTGACAACGACGGCGTGATCAGTTGGGACCTCGTTATGGACACCATAAACAGCGAACTCGTCAACGTGTACGGCAACCTCGTACAACGCACGATTGCGATGACAAACAAGTATTTTGGTGGAATCGTTTGCGACAAAGGCGTGAGAGAGCCCGTTGACGACGAACTTAAATCCGTTGCAAAAGCGATGCGCGACAAAGTGTTTGCCAACATAGACGCATACCGCTCGGCAGACGCATTGAGCGACATATTTACGGTTTTGCGCAGAGCCAACAAGTACATTGACGAAACAATGCCGTGGGTGCTTGCAAAGGACGAGAACCAAAAGGACAGACTTGCAACCGTGCTTTACAACCTCACAGAAACCATCGTGATTTGTGCGAGTTTGCTTGCGCCGTTTATGCCGTCTACTTCTCAAAAAGTCGTAGAGCAATGCGGAACAACTTTGAGAGAGTACGCAGACCTTGACAAATTCGGACTTTTGCAAAACGGAGTGAAAGTTGCGGAAAATCCCGCGCACATTTTTGCGAGAATCGACGTTGACAAGGTGAAAAAAGACTTACTCGCAAAGGGTATTGTCAAAGAGGACAAGGAAGAAACGCCCGAAAAAGAGGACAAAAAAGAGGAAAAGAAAGAAGACAAGAAGGCGGAAAATGTCGTTGATTTGAGCGAAATCACAATAGAGGACTTTGCAAAGATTCAACTGCGCGTCGGAAAAATTCTCACTGCCGAAAAGGTTGAAAAAGCCGACAAACTCCTCAAATTTTCCGTGCAGATAGGCACCGACATTCGCACAATCGTGAGCGGAATCGCAAAGTACTACACGCCCGAAGAAATGGTGGGCAAAAACGTTGTTGTCGTGTACAACCTCAAAGCCGCCAAACTTCGCGGAATAGAGAGCCAAGGAATGCTTCTTTGCGCTTGCTTTAAGAAAGAAGACGGTAGTGAAGAAGTGGTGCTCGTATCCCCCGAGAAGCCCGTCGAAAGCGGTAGCGTGGTGCGATAAGGTTGCTATGTTGATTGACACTCATTGCCACTTGAACGACGAGAAGCTGCTTTGCGACGTCAACAGAACCGTAGATGATTTTGCAAAGGATAATCTCGAAAGCGCAATATGTGTCGGCTACGATATGCCGTCGAGTGAACTTGCGCTTACGCTTGCAAAAAAGTATGACAAAGTGTATGCGGCGGTCGGGGTGCATCCTCACGACGCCGATACTCTCGACGACGAAGCGTGCCAAAGATTGCTCGAACTTGCAAAGGACGGCAAAATCGTGGGATTCGGCGAAATCGGACTCGATTACTATTACGATTTGAGCGAAAGAGAAGTGCAAAAGAGCGCGTTTGCAAAGCAAATCGAACTTGCAAATCAAGCGAATTTGCCTCTGATTTTGCACGTCCGCGACGCATACGAGGATACGAGGAAAATCCTTTTCGATATGAGAAATTACATTCAAAACGGACTGCTTTTGCATTGCTATTCGGGCTCGAGCGAGTATGTGAAAATATTCGATAAACTCGATGCATACTACGCATTCGGCGGTGCAATAACCTTCAAAAACGCAAAGCATAACCTCGAATCGTTGGCAGTTGTGCCCAAAGACAGATTGCTTTTGGAAACCGATTGCCCGTATATGACGCCCGTGCCGTTTAGGGGCAAAATCAACGAACCTAAGTACGTTGCGCTTGTCGCGCAAAAGGCGGCGGAGGTGCTTGACGTGAGCATGGAAGAAATCGAAGAACTCACCACTAAAAATGTAAAACGGCTGTTTACATGTCTAAAATAAACATGTAAAACCTTGATTTTGACAAAATCTCAAAATCGATAACGATAAAAAACAGAATTTAGAGAGTATATAATGACAAACAATTACGTTTATGAATTCGGCGACAGTTTGTATCTCAACATCACCAACCGTTGTCCGAACAACTGCGAATTTTGCATTCGCAACATCAAGAACGGCGTGAGCGGAAGCGATCTTTGGCTTCTGAAAGAACCCACGTTCGAGGAACTTGTGGACGACATCTCCATGTGTGATTTGTCAAAGTACAAAGAGATTGTTTTCTGCGGATTCGGCGAGCCGATGTGCAATCTGTCTATGATTTCGCAAATCGCGCCCTACCTCAAAAAGAAAGGTTGCAAAATCCGTATCAACACGAACGGACTTGGCAATCTCATCAACAAGCGTGACGACGTTGCAAAACTCATTGCGCCCTACATTGACAGCGTGTCCGTGTCTCTCAACGCTTCAACGCCCGAAGTGTATCAGGAAATTTGTAGAAGCAAGTACGGTGAGGCGGCGTTTGACGCTATGCTCAAATTCACCAAAGACTGCGTCGAAGCGGGCATAGACACCACCATGTCGGTGGTCGATTTTATCGGCGAGGACGAAGTCAAGGCTTGCGGCGAACTCGCAAAGAGCGTCGGCGCGCATTACAAGGTGCGCGAAACGATAAGAGAAGACACAGAGTATTAAGAAAAAACAGCAGGCAACTCGTGACCACTGTTTTTTATCTTTTGTACTTCGATAGTTCGTCCGATGTGATTTGACGTTTTATCTTCGGTACGATAGTAGTATGTGACAAACATCTCGGCACATACACGCTTTTGAAAGGAAATAAATGGAAAATAACGGCATAAAAGACATAATACGCGGCGTAAACTTCCGCTTCAACAAGGCTCTGGGTCAAAACTTCATCACCGACTCAAACCTTCTTGACGCAATCGTTGCTAACGGCGGAATAACGGGCGACGACGTCGTCGTCGAAATAGGCACGGGTGCGGGTACGCTCACTCGCGCAATTGCCAAAGTCGCAAAAAAGGTGTACTCGTTCGAGGTGGACCGCAATTTAGAGCCGGTGCTTGCGCTCTCGCTTCAAGGCGTCGAAAATGCCGAAGTCGTGTTCCGCGACGTCCTCAAAATGAAGGACGACGAACTCGCCGCAATCGTGGGAAGTAAATTCAAAGTGGTTGCGAATTTGCCGTATTATATCACCACACCGCTTGCTATGCGCTTTATCGAAAGCACGCTCGACGTTCAATCCATAACCATTATGGTGCAAAAGGAAGTTGCGCTTCGCTTCGTCGCAAAGCCGAACACGCCAGACTATTCTGCAATTACGCTCGCAATCGAGATGGCGGGCGACGCGCAGATAGCTAGAAACGTGTCGAGAAATATGTTTTATCCTGTGCCGAATGTCGACAGCGCAGTAGTGCGCATAGACATCAACCGTCACAAACTCGACGGCGAAAATAAGGGGCTTCTGCACAAACTTGCGCGCTCGTCTTTCGCTATGAGAAGGAAAACGCTTGCAAACAATCTTTCGGTTGCGTTCTCGCTTGAAAAGCAAGAGGCGACTCAAATCGTCGAGGAGGCGGGATTTCCGCCGCTCGTAAGAGGGGAAGCGTTGTCGCTCGAGGACTACAAAAATTTGTCAAAAACGCTTGAAAAGCACATAAAATAAGAAGTATGGTCAAGCATAAATCTCACAACTTAACGGGAATACTGTTCTGCTCATTGTGCGCGCTGATTTGGGGCTTTGCCTTCTTGGCACAGCAATCCGCCGCTTCCGGTGTGCCTACTTTCACGTTCAACGGATTAAGGTTTTCGCTTGCAGTCGGTGTTATAGGCATATTTATTTTGATAAATATGCTCGTTGACAAAAAGAAGGGCGCAAGTCGCACTGGGTGGAACAAATCCACTTTGATAGGCGGAGCACTATGCGGATTGTGTTTGTTTGTGGCAAACAATCTGCAACAGTACGGCATTGCGCATACCACCGTCGGCAAGACGGGCTTTATCACCGCGCTGTACATTGTCATCGTGCCGCTTTTGAGCGTGCTTTTGAGAAGGCGTATTCCCACAAACGGAAAATTCGCAATCGTGTTTGCGGTGCTCGGATTTTACATTATGTGCATAAACGGCGACAGCGGACTCACCTATGCGGACGCAATGTTGTTGCTTTGCGCGATTATGTTTTCCCTTCAAATTATGTTCATAGACGTGTACGTCGACGAGTGCGACCCGATTAAACTCACCTTCGTGCAGTTTGTCGTGGCAAGTCTTTTGAGTTTGCCCGCAATGGCAATCGAGGGCTTTCCGGCGGCGAGTGCGGTGGCACAAAACATAATCCCTGTTCTCTACGTCGGCATAATGTCGGCAGGCGTGGGATTCACTTTCCAAACCTTAGGGCAGAAGTACGCGCCGCCCGAACTTGCAACGCTCATTATGTCTCTCGAATCCGTCATAGCGTTTATCGGCGGCGTTGCGTTTTTGCACGAGAGTTATTCGGCAAAAGAGTTTGTAGGTTGCATAATAGTGTTGCTTTCGGTGTTCCTTGCGCAACTGAGCGTGCCGCACACTATGCTCAAAGCAAATCACAGCAAGTTCTTTATAGATTGACAGGATTAGTTTGCGATAAAAAATATGTAAAACACAAAACACGCACTTAAAATGCGTGTTTTTGCTTGTTAAAACGCTTGTTTTGAATATTTGTTGTCAAATTTAATCTTCCGACTTTTGATAATCGAGGATAGTCGCAACGCCGTCTTTAACGGTGAATCTAACGTTGTAGCAATCGAATTTCATACCGTAAATTCTGTCGTCGTCTTGATAGGACGGGCGAGGGTCTTGCGCTATGCAAGACACGATTTCTTGCTTTATATCCTCTTTCAAATCACCCAAAACCTCAACGTTTTCCACTTCCAAAAGGTGGGTTATGTCCTCTGCGAATCCGCAAACCGCGCTCGGTACGCAATCGGTTTTGAGATACGGTTTTACGTCGTAAATCGGCGTTCCGTCCAAAATGTCTGCGCCTTCCACAATCAACGCTTTGCCTTGCTCGGTGTCCTCCACGCCTACGAGTTTGACCAAACTCAATCCCAGCGAGTTGGGGCGGAAGGGCGAGCGTGTGGCGAAAACGCCCATTTTCGTGTTGCCTCCAAGACGGGGCGGACGTACCGTCGCGCAAAACTCGTCGCGATGCGCTTTTGAAAAATCGAATATCAGCCACAAGTGCGAAAAGCCCTCGATTCCTCTCAAAGCGTCGGGGTTGCGATATTCCTTTTCAAACACGACGGTGCTTTTGGTCGCGACTTTGCCGCTTTGGCGCGGTATTCCGAACTTTTCCTTGAACGGCGTATGAATGATTGCAATCGGTTTTATTTCCATATCTGCCTCGAATCGTTGTTGACACAAAAATAATAACACGATTTTCTAGTTTTTCATAGACTTTTCAATGAGAGTTTTCAATGTGATTTTTCATCGTTTTTTTACGGCGATTTATACGGGCTTTCGATATGCGCTTTCGCTGCGGCATTCGGATATCTATTTTTAAATCGAACGAAATACGTTTCCGCACTTGTTCGGTGTTTTGCCGCAAGGTCGAAGTTATCGTACTTTTGTAAAAAATCGCTCTTGAAATGACGGCATTTTTGTTTTATACTTTTCGTATAATCTTTTATATCTTATCGATATAAAATTTTGATAGGACGGAGGAAATTATGAAAAGAACTTATCCGAGTTGGTTAGAGGGTCAACTCAACAGCAAGCAAACCGAGTATACGAAGCCTACAAAGCTGCTCGGCGACGACGGTAAATTGCTCGCACCCGGTTGGGCAAGACACAACGTGTTCGAATACGACCGCGAAAAAGCGAAACCCGCAAACCGTAAAAAAGAATGGGATTTCTATCAAATCTCGAACGGCGAATTTATGGTGCAAATCAGTTTTGCAAACATCTCTATCGGCGGATACGCACAAGCGTCCATAACCGACCTTCACCACGCGCATAAGAATAGCAAAATCCATTCGGGCACGATTCTCGAATGTACCGCGCTGTTCTTGGGCGGCAAAAAATATATGCTTCCGCCGAAGGGCGACGAACCGAACGTTCTCGACCACACCGTCGGCAAAACGCATATGAAAGTCGTCACCGAAACCAACGTCAGAACGATGTATTTCAAGGGTAAGTTCAAGGGTAAAGAGGTCGAGGCAAACTTCACTATGGACATTATGGACGGACTTGAAAACATCACAACCGTGCTTCCGTTCAAAGACAATCCTACAAGATACTTTATGACCACCAAACAAAACTGTATGCCCTGCGAAGGCACTTTCCGTTGGGGCGAAAAGGTTTGGAAATTCGACAAAAAGGACACGTTTGCCTTCCTCGACTGGGGCAGAGTCAACACCCCCTACAAAATGGTTTGGTACTGGGGCAACGGCTCGAAAGTCGTTCAAGGACCCGACGGAAAAGACCATATGTTCGGCTTTGAAATCACGTGGGGCATCGGCGACGAGTCAAACGCCACCGAAACCGCAATCTTCTGGGACGGCAAAGCGCACAAATTCGGACCCGTCGACGTCGAAGTTTTCCCCAAACCCGACAAATTCTCCGAGCCGTGGCACTTTGTTTCGCAAGACGGTCGTTTCGATTTCACGATGACTCCGTTCTACGACCATCACGGCGACCTCAACGTCCTCAATCTTCTTCGCATGCATTGCCATCAAGTCCATGGCATCTGGAACGGAACGGCAATCCTCGATGACGGCACGAAAGTCGAGGTGAGGGATATGTATGCTTTTTGCGAGTACTGTGAGAACAAATGGTAAAAACGCGCTATTTGGCGTGATACATCGTCAGCGCACCTCGACCGTCAATTCATGTACTATTTGTACATTAGGATTGCCGTTCGAGGGACGCTTTCTTGTCTGACGCTCAAATATCGCGTTTTTTAAAGCGTGTTTACCATTTCGCTAACCGCGCAGAGAATCTTTGCTATCAAAACAAGACGGATAAATAATCAAGCCGCAGTTTCGCAAGATTATCTGCTTGGTAGAGCGCACTTCGTGCGCAAGCGGTTAAATGAAAACTTATTCGTAGTCTACTCATAAGCGGAATATGCCAATTCGCAGACGGAACACGAGCCGCAACGGCGGCGAGCCTATGAGCGCCGAACTTGACGAACAGTACAAGCGACTGCGCCGTCTGTTGGCCACTGCCTGGCGCACAAAGCGCAGTGGCATAATGAGAGAACGATACCTATCTATGTGAGTGCCGACTTCCCCTCTTGCGAACGATGTGCAAACTTGCAGAGAATTGGCGTTAGTTTGAGCAATAGGGGAAAGCCCGAAGGGAAGGGGTGATGTGTTTTTTAGGGTACACGTCGCTACACCTTTGTAGGGGAAGAACCAAACACGTGAGGAAGGGGGAAGTTTTATTTAAAGTAGTAGGCAAACGCATTTGAAAATAAAATAAATTTGGAAATGGAATACGTTATCAACAATCAAAATCATGTTATAAGAGGCATCGACAGGGGCGATACGGCGGCGTTTTTGGGTATCAGATTCGCAAAGGGCGAAAGATTCCGAAAACCGCTTTTGCAACCGCTCGGAAAAGAAGTCGACGCTATGCGCAGAGGGGACGGATGTCCTCAATTCAGACAGTTTTTCGACGAAAGCAAGTCGAAATCCAAACAGGATATTTTCTACTATAAAGAGTTTAGGCAAGGTTTGACTTTTCATCACTCGGAAGACTGTTTGAATCTCAATATTTATGCGCCGAAAAACGCGCAAAATCTGCCCGTTTTGCTGTATATTCACGGAGGCGCGTTCGTGATATGTTCGAGCGACGAGCGTCCTTTTGACGGAACGGAAATAGCAAAAGAGGGCGTGGTTTGCGTTTGCGCGAATTATCGGCTCAACGTGTTCGGATACAATGCCGACGAGGGTGCGCAAAATCTCGCGTTTTACGATATGATTTGCGCAATCGAGTGGGTGAAAGAGAATATATCCGTTTTCGGCGGCGACCCGTCGAGTATAACGCTTATGGGGCAGAGCGCGGGCGCGATTTCTTTGCAAAACCTCGTGCTGTTGCCAAAGGTAAAAGAGATGGTCAAAGGCGCGATTATGCTTTCGGGCGGCGCAAGCGTGCGCGGTATATTTGCACCCAAGTCGCTTAAACGTGCAAAACGCTTCTTTGCAAGAGTGCGCAAGGATTTGCAAAAGAGAGGTCTCGACCCCAAAACTTGCAACTCGCAAGACCTCTACCTTGCTTGGTACAGACAAAACAAGAAGAATCTTGCATTGTCTATGCTGTCCACGATGCCCGTTTTCGACGGCGAGATCGTGAGAAAAGACCTCTATAAAAACGCATACAAAGACGAGCAAATTCCGTGTATTCTCGGCGTTACCAAAAACGACTTGCTCGCGCCGTATCTCGAACGCATTGCGAAAACAATGATGAAAAAAGGCAAAGGCAAGGTTTGGCTGTCGCATTTCTATCATCCGCTGCCCGGTGACGACAAGGGCGCGTGGCACAGTGCGGATTTGTGGTATATATTCGGCTTGAATCAGCATCCGTGGCGCAAATTCGGAGAGGAGGATTACAAACTTGCAGACGAGATTCGCAAGAGATATTGCGAATTTGTCAAAACGCAGTCGCCCAATCCGCAAGGCTATGACGAATGGAAACTGAACACGTCGAAAGAATTTTATTGATTGCAACATCCATAAAACAAAACCCCGAAAGCAAATCTTTCGGGGTTTTGTTTTTATCGTTATTTTTTTCGTGTTATGCAGAAAGGACAATGCCTTTCTTTTTGCGCACCGCTCTTGCGATTGCTTTTACGATTTCAACCATAGGAATGATCGAGATTGCAAGCGCGATTGCGATGCCGTACTCTTCGCCGTCGAGTTCTGCAAGTTCAAACGCTTGTGCAAGGAACGGCACTTCTACGACGAGAGTGGTAAGGAGCAGCGAAAGCACGCCTGCGCCCCACAGCCACCAGTTTTGTTTCTTGATTTTGAAAATGGAGCCGTGCAAGGAACGCATATTGAACGCATGGAAGATTTCCGCCATAGAGAGGGTCAAAAACGCCATAGACGAGCCGAGCGTTTTCGCGCTGTATGCGCCGCTTTCGATTGCTTCGGCATGATGCATTTTTGCAAGCACTTCTGCGCCGATAAAATAGGATGCTATAGTGATGAGGGTGATAAGCACGCCTTGATAGCCGATTGCGCCGCCCATACCGCTTGCGAAGATGCCGTCCTTGCTGTTTCTCGGCGGACGATTCATAATATCGCGCTCGGGCGCTTCCATGCCGAGCGAGAGGGCGGGGAAGCAGTCGGTGATGAGGTTTATCCAAAGCAAATGTGCGGGCTTGAATATCGTGAAATCCGCAAGCGTTGCGATAAAGATAGACAGCACTTCCGAGAGGTTGGACGCGAGCAGAAATTGAATGGATTTGCGAATATTGTCGTAAATACGTCTGCCTTCGCCGACCGCCGATACGATTGTTGCGAAGTTGTCGTCGGTGAGAATCATATCCGCAACGTTCTTGGTCACGTCCGTACCCGTTATGCCCATGCCCACGCCGATGTCCGCGTTTTTGATGGACGGTGCGTCGTTCACGCCGTCGCCTGTCATTGCCGTGATGTAGCCCTTTGCGCGCCATGCGTTGACGATTCTCGTCTTATGTTCGGGTTGAACGCGCGCGTATACCGAATATTTCTCCACGTCGTTTGCAAAATCTTCGTCGCTTATCTTGTCGAGTTCCGCACCGGTGATTGCCTCGGAGGGGTCGGTGATTATGCCGAGTTGCATTGCGATTGCAACCGCCGTATCTTTGTGGTCGCCCGTTATCATAATGGGGCGGATACCCGCTTTTCTACACTCGTCGATTGCAGGTTTGACTTCGGGACGTACCGGGTCTATCATGCCGACAAGCCCCACAAAGCACATATCTTTTTCGTCTTGTTCTGTGGTGTATTCGCTCTTTTGTTGGTCAAGACGCTTTTTCGCAACCGCAAGCACACGGAGCGCTCTGTCTGCCATTTCCTTATTTGCGGAAAGAATTTCTTCGCGCATGTCGTCTGTCATGGGCATTTCTTTTCCGTCCTCGAGGTAGAAGGCGCAGCGTTTTACGATTTCGTCGGGCGCACCTTTGGTGAATTGCAACACGTCGCCGTTATTATCTGTGTGTATCGTGGTCATCATCTTGCGCATAGAGTCGAAAGGTATTTCGCCCACTCGCGGATAAAGTTCCTTTTGCTCGTTCTTGTCAAAAGATAGGGATTTTGCGTAATTTACGAGCGCGCACTCTGTCGGCTCGCCCGTCGCTTCTCCTTTTTCCTCGTCGTACTCGGCATCCGAGCAGAGCGACATTGCGTTTGCAAGCAGGTTTTCGTCACTGCCGTAGTGGTCCACTACGGTCATTTTGTTTTGGGTGAGGGTGCCCGTCTTGTCCGAGCAGATGATTTGAGTGCAACCGAGAGTTTCCACTGCGGTGAGTTTTCGTATGATAGCGTTGCGCTTTGACATATTCGTCACACCTATCGAAAGCACGATCGTGACGACGGTGGCAAGCCCTTCGGGAATCGCCGCAACCGCCAACGATACCGCGATCATAAACGTGTTGAGTATGGTTGTCGCCGTGTCCGCTTTGAGAGTGCCGCCAACGCCTGCGCGAATGAGGCTGACTGCAAATATTACCACACAGATGCCGATGACAAGGTAGGTGAGGATTTTGCTCAGTTGCGACAACTTCTGTTGCAAGGGCGTTTTGCCCTCTTTGGCTTGGGTGAGGGCGTTTGCGATTTTGCCCATTTCGGTGT